>JAVEWL010000154.1:0-9709 GCA_034004565.1 FCB group bacterium
TTATCGTTGCGGGCATCGCGGTGGCCGTCGTGGCCATACTCCGCACCGGCCTGAACTTTTTCCTGATGTAGAGGAGATGGAAGCCGAGCGCAAGAATGCCAAGGAACAGGATACGGCATAAAAAATGGCGGGCAGGCGATTTCCTCTTTCGAGTCCACCTCCTGCCCGCCCACTAGGGGGGGCTATTTTGAATCTATGGCTGAACCGCGGCGGCGGCGTTGGTTTGGCAGTCGCCGCGCGCGTTCGTGATTCTTTCGGGCAGGGCGGAAGGTCCATCGTCCGCGGCGTGCGGACTGATCAACACCCACCCAAGCATTACATCGCGGACCGTCCGCACGAGGCCCTGTCCCGCGTCCCGCTTGGCCACGTAGGCGCGCGCGCCCGCGGCGAACGAGCGCCGCACGTATTCCGGTTCCTCGTGCGTGGAGCACACGACCACCGGCACGCCGCGCTTCGACAAATCACCCACCAGTGCGAGGCCCTCGTTCCGATCCACCGAAAGGTCCACCAGCGCGAGTTCGGGCTGACGCACGTCCACCAGCTTCAACGCTTCCTCGCGGCCGCTGGCCTGAGCGCACACGGTTAAGCCGTTCATTTCGAGCCACTGCGCGACCGCTTCGCGCACGTCCCGGTGCTCGTCGACCAGCAGAATCGCGGGCCGCGTGCGTGAATCGGCTGCCATAGCTCCTCCTGGGCGCGTGAGCGGGATCGCCGAAAAGCGCAGCGGCCCTGCGGAAAAAGCCCGACCTCTTTCGAGCCCATCCCACGCTAAGATGGTAGCGTCCGGCGGCCCCTTTGTCTGCAAAGGGAGACGCTTACGCGCATGTGGGGGATTTCACTTACACGGACGGTTCTTCGCGTGGGTGCGAAGCAATCAGGACGTGTGTGTGCGGAGGTAGCCGATGGCGTGTCGCCGCAGGTCGCGCATGCCATCGAGGCCCAGTTTCACCAGGATGCGCGCGTAGTACGATTCCACCGTGCGCACGCTGATGCCCAGGGCGGCGGCAATTTCCCCGGTGCCTTGGCCTTCGCCGAGGAGGCGGTATACCTGCCGCTCCTGGCTGCTCAAGTCGACATAGCCGTCGTCGGGCCGCGCGTCCGCGATGCGGCTGGCCAGCGCGACGGCCGCTCGGGGGCTGACAAAGCGGCGGCCCGCGGCCACCTCGCGGATCGCCTGTACCAAGACCCCTCGAATCTCGCGCTTGGTGACGTAGCCGAGGGCTCCGGCGGCAAACGCGCCTTCCACGTGCCGCCCGTCCTCGTACATCGAATACACGAGCGAGGGCAGGCCGCGCGCGTGCAGGTTTTTAACGAGAACCATGCCGTCCTCGTCGCCCAGGGACAGGTCGACCAGCGCGAGGTCCGGCCGGCATCTGTCCACGCACGCCAGGGCCTCGTTGAGTCCGCCTGCTTCCCCGCAGACGAAAATGCGCTCCGATTCCAGCAGCAGGCCCAGTCCCTGGCAGACAGCCGGGTGGTCGTCGACAACCAGGATACGAATTGGGGTCGAGTCGACCCAAGGCTCAAGATCCATGTTTCACCTCTTCCAAGTCCAGTCGGAGCACGTCGCCGCGCGGCGCCCGGCAAGACACGCGGGTTCCCCCCGAGGGCACGGGCGCCACGGTGAGTTCGCCACCCAAGAGGCGGGCCCGGTACACCATCGTGCGCAGGCCCATACCGGTCGAGGCCAGATCCTCGGGCAAGCCGCAGCCGTCGTCTTCCACCCGCAGAAGCAGTTCCTCGGGGGTTCCGGACAGCGTCAAGGCAATCCGGCTCGCCGCCGCATGGCGCGCCGCATTGCTTACCGCCTCCTGGGCCACGCGATGGAAATGCCGCGCAGTCGTGGGATCGGAAACACGCACGTTGCCCAAGGCCGTAAACTGGCATGCCACCCCGCAGGACCGCTGGGTCCGTTTGGCAAGGGTTCGCAGCGCCGCCTCGAGCGCCTCCGGAGCCGAGTCCAGCAGGCACAGGCCCCGGGCCACCAAGTGCGCCTCGTTAATGGCTTCGTCGAGCAGGGAGGACAGCGCCGTCAGATCCGCCGCGGCCGGCCGTTCGCCGCGTTCCAGGCGGCGGGCCAGCGCCTCGCAACGAAGCAGCGCGCCGGTCAGTTGCTGGCAAACCCCGTCGTGGATGTCGAGCCCCAGGCGGTGGCGTTCCTCGTCGCTAGCCTGGGCGAGTTCGCGTTCCAGCCGCCGCGTCTCGAGCATTTCCAGCTCCAGGTTCTGATGCGCCGCCGTCCGATCGGCCGCTTCCTGCTCCAGGCTCGCCATCGATTCCCGGAGCAGCCGGTAGAAGCGGTCCAGCAGCAGCATGGTGGCGCCCAGCATCCCCGTCAGACCCGCGCCCTGCGTCAAGGCTACGCCCGGCGCCAACGACGGCGTCATCAGGTCGGAGGCGATCAGTTGCGCGATGCCCGGCACCCCGCGAAGGAACGGCGTGACCATGAGGACGATCACGCTGGTCACGGCCGTAATCTGCCCGGCCCGCGTGCCAAGAAGCACCATGGCCAGGAGAGGCAGGAGCACCGGCATCGCGCGCACGAACGGTCCTTGAGGGGCGGCGGCGCCCATGAGCACCGCCATCGCGTACGCCCCCGCCAGCAAGGCCCACACGCGCCTGCGGTAGTTGGTCCGGTGCAGTATGGCGCAGACTACGATGATGAGGTAGACCATGACCACAAAGACTTTGACCGGCAAGGCCAGCGGCAGATTCTTCCCCGAGAGCAGAAGGACAAGGCTCGGCAGGTAGAAGACGATGCTGCCCATCATCAAGACATTCGTGGCCTGGTGGCGCCACTCGCGCAGCACGCCCCTGGCCGAAATGTCATCCCAAACCGGTCCGCCGTACACCTCGGAGATCCTCCCCTGACGGATGCCTTTGTTGTCAACCTCGACCGGGCTGTTGTCATGGCGATCACAGCCTCCCGGGGCTCGATGGTTCCGGCCGGCCCCGGGCCGGTTCCCCCCGAACGGTCGATGTTCGCGCCGGGCATACTTCAGGGTACGCGAGCAGCCCGGTAAGCGTCAACAGGTATTGCGCCCGAAATGTGCTTCCGGTCCCCCTCTTTTCGTGCTCGTGCTCGTACTCGTGCTCGTAATCGGCAGTTTCTTCTCGTAATCGTACTCGTAATCGTCATCGTACTCGGATTAAGAAACCGTCGATTACGAGCACGAGCACGAAAAGAGTGGAGGAGCACGGGCGCCGGGAATTGGGGCGGCGCCGGTTAGCCCGTGATCCGGTCGAGCTTTCGCTCGCCAGGTTCGGATGGCTCGCTTCCCTTGTTCAGCGCCGTGTAGGCGAAGGCGCCGCCCAGGGTGCCCAGCGAGGCGAGCACGACGGCCCAGTGCGGGCCGTTCGCGAGGTCCAGGATCAGTCCGCCCAGCGGGGGGCCCGCCAAGGCCGACGCGCCGTAGGCCAGGAAGATCCACGGGTAAACGGTACCCACCCGGTCGCTGCCGTAGACCTCGGCCACGCGCGCCGCGTACACCACGAAACACCCGCCGTACCCGAACCCCGCGCTTGCGCAGGCCGCCACGAAGACCGATGGCGTCGGGGGCAGCAGGAACGGCACGAGGGTCAGGGCCATGAACAGGAGCGACCCGGGGATTGCATAGCGCCCCACGCGATCGCTGATATAGCCCCACGACACGCGTCCGGCAGCGTTGCCGGCGGAAAAGGCCAGGATGGCGGCCGACGCGGCCTGCGCCTCGAGGCCAAAGGCGAGCGTCAGCGGTTTGAGGTTTCCGACGAGCATCAACCCGGAGAATGTGCCGCAGAACATGCCCAGGACCAACGCGAAGAACTGCCGGTCCATCGGCAGACGTTGAAGTGGAGGAAGGCCTGGCGAGGCGGCGTGGGGAAGAGGGCGAAAGAGAAGGAGGCTCGCTCCAATCACGACTGCGCCATACGCCAGGCCCACACGGTGAAACACCTCGAGCGTGTTGATGCCCGATTCCAGGGCGGCTTCCGCGATGAGCGTCAGGACCACGGCGCCTCCGCCGAATCCCGCCACGGAGACGCCGGTAATGAGTCCCTTATGCCGTGGGAACCAGCCCACGCAGGCGGTCAGGCAGGCCACGTAGCCGAAGCCGGTTCCGATTCCGCAGACGACGCCCAGCCCCGCCCACAGCAGCGCGAAGCTGCCGCCCGATGCGCCGCCGATGAGGTAGCCCGTCGCCAGCAGGATGCCGCCAGCCAGCGCGACGGCGCGCGGACCGGTCCGCACCTCGATGCGGCCGGCCGCGACCATCGAGAGCGTGAAGGTGGCAATGGTGAATCCGAAGATGGCCTGCGTCTGAAGGTGGCTCAGGCCGTAGTCCGCCGACAGGCCGGATGCAAAGACGCTCCAGGCGTAGACGCCACCCAGGCATATCTGTATGGCCACCACCGCCGCCACTACGCACCACTTCTTCACGCGTCCTCCATCCGGCGTCGTCAGGAAAGCGATTGTCAATCGGGATTCTCCGCGTCCGTGAACGCATCGAAGTCTTCGACCAAACCGCCGCGCAGGCAGCAGTCGATGATCTCGCGGCCGGCCTCGTCCAGGCCCGGTTCGTCGCGGTAGAGCAGCAACTGTTCGGCGAAGAAGTTGCGCAGTATCTGCGCGCCTTTGTCGTAAGCCGCGGTGCCCACTTCCGCCTGGGTTTCCACCTGCATCAGCCACTGCGCCACCTGGCTGCCTTCGATGTGGAGCGCGCTCACCGTGCGGCCCAGGAGCGAACAGCGCGCGGAAACCAACTGGTCCTCGCGGAACCGGCTCGAACCGCGCCGGGCCAGGTACTCGCGCGCAAGCCACTGCGGCATGAAGCCGACCTTCCACGCGCCGATGTGCTGGTTCGGCACGAGCACGTGGAGCGTGTCGGGCGTGGCCAGGATCTGGCGAAGCAGCAGGTTGGCGTATTCGACGCGGCGTCCCGTGGCGAAGGGCCAGAAGCTTCCCACGCCTTCGCTGGGGATGCCCTCGCCGCGCTGCACGATGCTGGGGTTGTCGTGTCCGCGCGGCGACGCGAGGCGCCACAGCCAGGCCAGCGACGGCGGCAGAATATGGAACAGGCCGAGGATGCCGTACGACGGCTTGTCCTGCGTGCAGGGCGGCGTGCGCACGCCGAAGCTGCGAATGTCGACCGTCACGTCGCCATCCACGATGTCGGGCACGATGTGCCGCGGCAGAATGACGCGCGGGTTGGGGCAGGGGCGGCCGGGCGCATCGGGCGTGTGTTCCCAGATGAGCGCGCGGCTTCCCGGCACCGCGTCCACGTTGAGGAAAAGCAAGGGCTCGGGCGGGTTCACGGTCAACGCCTCGAGGTAGGGATCCGTTCCGTACTGGTCGATGTGGTTGACCCGGACGAACCACGCGCGCTCCGCGTCACAGATCCGCATCTTGCGCTCGCGGCCGATAATCGTGCGGTGGCAGATTGCCATGTCGTCCGTGACCGGTTGCAATCCGCAGCCGCGTGCCAGCGTAAGGTGGCGCCGCTCGCCGGTCACCAGGTTCTTGCCGATGAGCAGCCGGCCGTCCGCCTCGCGGTGCGGGTATTGCAGCATCTCGGACTTGCCGCCGCCGCTGGCGCCCTCGTGCATCATGACCACGTGGTTGTCGTAGGGCGTGACGACCTTGACCGTCGAACAGTGCGCCGTGACCCAGCCTTCGGACGCGCCCCGGTGCAGGAGCATGCCGTAGACGCCCTTCTTCGCGCTCGGGCCGGGGTACAGGTTGTAGCTGAACAACTCGTGAACATCGTCCGTGCGGCGATGAACGACGACCTGTTTGCCGCCGAGGCGCGTGTGGCGGAACGGCGGGGCCACAAGCAGAATCGCCGACGGTTCCTCGATCTCCGGCCAATCTTCCACCGGCACGATACCTTGGAGCATCGCAAGCCCCAGCGCGAAGAATCCCGCGTTGGCCGGGCAGATGGCCAGCACGGTCAACGACTTCACATCGTGTCCCGCGACGAAGGCGAAACAGGCCAAATCCTGTTCCGCAAGCCAGGCCAGGGTGTCCTTGCGCAGCCCCTCGAACGATTCGCCAAAGCGTTCGGAGAAATACGGCTGGTCGCTTGGGAGATCGTCGCCGATGACCATGCAGTCGGGATCGCGCCGGCGGATGTACGGCTCGGGATAGTTGACCGCGATGCCGTTGCGCACGCGGCACACGAGGGCCTCGACCACGCGGCCGTGTCCCTCGACGTCATACGCGACCTCGTGCCAGCCTTCGTGGCCTTCGGGCAGGGTCATCGCCAGCAGTTCTTCCGTCGAACCCACGGTCCGAACGGAAGGAGCGGATTCCAATACGCCTCGAATGTCCGCGGACAGGTTTGGCCAGGGCAATATGTGAGGGTGAGCTGCAGTTTCCATAATCGGTCTTCCTTCGGCCCGAACCGCGCCGCGCGTCGTGCGGGAATCTACCCGCGTCTATTTCGATAACAACTCTCGTTCCACGCCGCGGCTCGCGCGCCGCATGGCGCGGCCGATGGCGGCTTCACAGTCGGCATCCGCGACTTCCACCGTGACCCGGCCCCGGGGGATCAGGGTGGCCTGGACCCTGCACCGGTAGCAGTAGGTGTTCGGGGCGTCTCCCGGCCCTCGGCCCATCCGCACTTCGACCTCGGCCAGTGCCGCGCCGAAGCGCCGAAGCGAGAAGGCCAATTGCCGTTCGAGAATCCGGCACCACTCCGTGGTGAAGCTGAAATCCTCTTCGACGAGGGTTACGCGCATGCCATTCTCCGCCGGTATAGTGGTTTTGGACACCCGTTGCAGAACTGTACCCGATCGGAGTATCATAGGAAAAATAGAAAATATGAAGAGAATTCATAGATAAAACCAAAGAGTATTCTCCCATAAGACCCATAGGACCCATAAGACTCATTTCAAAGGATCTCCCATGGACTGGCTCAATTATCATCACCTGTACTATTTCTGGCTGGTGGCCCGCGAAGGCTCCATCACCGCCGCCTGCAAACGGCTGCGGCTTGCCCAGCCGACCGTCTCCGCGCAGCTCAAGCAGCTCGAGCAATCGCTCGGCGTGGCCCTGTTCACCCGCAAGGGGCGCCACCTGGCCCTCACGGAAGCCGGTCAATCCGTCTATCACCGCGCCGACGAAATCTTCTCGCTCGGCCGCGATCTGCTCAGCTTCGTCAAGGCGCGTCCCGGCGGGGAGCCGCGACTGCGCCTGAATGTGGGCGTGGCCGACGCTCTTCCCAAGTTGATGGTGTCGCGCCTGCTCGAACCGGCCCTGCGGCTTCCGGACCCGCCGTGCGTGGTGTGCTACGCCGGGAAGCACGCCGACCTGCTCGCACGCCTGTCGGTCTATGAATTGGATGTGGTCCTGTCGGACGCGCCCATCGGACCGCAGGCGAGCGTGCGCGCCTTCAACCATCTGCTGGGCGAATGCGACGTGACGGTCTTCGGCACGCGCGCGCTGGCCGCGAAGTACCGGAAGCATTTTCCCGAGTCCCTGGAGGGCGCGCCGCTGCTCTTGCCGACGCCCAACACGGCCCTGCGCCGCAACCTCGATCACTGGTTCGAAAGCCGCGGCATCGAACCCACGGTCATTGGCGAGTACGAGGATTCGGCGCTGCTCAAGGTGTTCGGCCAGAGCGGCTACGGCCTCTTTGTCACGCCGACGGTTCTCCAGCGCGAGGTGAGCCGTCAATACCAGGTCGTTGCGCTGGGCCGGTTGCCCGAAGTGCGCGAGCGCCTGTACTCGATCTCCACCGAGCGGCGCATCAAGCATCCCGCCGTCCTCGCCATCACGCAGGGCGCGCAGGAGGAGGTTTTCGCGTAAGCGGTGAAGGCGCTACGCGCTTCCGCCCGCGGCCCGGGCTGAAAACAGGGAAGTGTTCCCTATTGCCCCTCTCGTGCACTGCGCATACTCCAGGGATATTGGGGGTTGAATGCCGTTTCGAATTGAATGGGGATAGGCCTGTATGCCATCCTCGATCGAGCGAATCCAACCCGTACCGTGTTGCCACCTCCACTTCAGGGTGCTCTTGAGATGATGCTTTCAATTACCAACAGGCGTGCGCCGGCGACGGACCTCGGGTACCTCCTGCACAAGAACCCGGCGCGGCTTCAACAAGTCGACATCGCCGCGGGGAAGGCATACGTCTTCTACCCCTGCGCCACGGACGATTGCTGTACGGCGGTGCTGATGCTCGATTTGGACCCCGTGGCGCTGGTGAGGGAGCTGGGCGGGCCGAAGGGTGAGGACGCCAAGCTCGCGCAATACGTGAACGACCGCCCATACGTGGCCTCCTCATTCCTGAGCGTGGCGATGGCGCGGGCCTTCAGCACGGCTATGAAAGGGCAGAGTCGCGAACGACCGGAACTGATCTCACAGCCGCTTCCCCTCACGGCGGAGTTGTCGGTCGTGCGGTCCACACAAGGCGAACCGCTCCTGAGGGAGCTTTTTGAGCCGCTGGGCTACCGCGTCGAGGTGCAGCCGTATCCGCTTGATTCTCAGTTCCCCGAGTGGGGCGAGAGCGAGTATTTTTCGCTGCGAATCGAGGGCGAAGTGACGTTGCAGGCGCTGTTGAGCCATTTGTACGTGCTCATTCCGGTGCTGGACGACGACAAGCACTATTGGGTGTCGCGGGACGAGGTCGACAAGCTGCTGCGGGCCGGCGAGGGGTGGCTGAAGGAGCATCCCGCGCGTGAAACCATCTCGAGACGATACTTGCGGCATCAGCGGCGTTTCGTGAACGAGGCCCTGGAGCGCCTCACGGCGGAGGACGAGCCCGAACTGGAAGAGAAAGAGGCCGCGAAGGAAGCGGACGAGGCTTCGCTTGAGAGCAAGCTGAACCTGAACGAGCAGCGGATCGAGGCGGTGATGAGGCGGGTGGAAACGGCGGCGCCTTCGCGCGCGATTGACCTTGGCTGCGGCGAAGGGAAGTTGCTGCAACGGCTCCTGCAGTTGCGTTCGATTGCGGCCGTGTCGGGAATGGACGTTTCGGCGATGCAACTGGTGCGTACGGCCCGCCGCCTGCAAGTGGACCGCATGCCGGAGTTCGACAGGAAGCGTTTGACCTTGTTTCAGGGCTCGCTTGTGTATCGCGACGACCGCTTGAAAGGTTACGACGTGGCGACGATGACGGAGGTAATCGAGCACATGGACGCGCCGCGCCTGGCGGCGTTCGAGCGCGTGGTTTTCGAATACGCGCGGCCGCGGACGCTGATTCTGACGACGCCCAATGCCGAGTACAACGCCGTGTTTGAGAAGATGCCCGCGGGGGCATTCCGCCATCGCGACCATCGCTTCGAATGGAACCGGCAGCAGTTCGGCGATTGGGCAAGCCGCATCGCCGAGCGCCATGGATACCGCTGCGCAATCGAGGGCATAGGCGACCTCCACCCCGCTTTCGGCCCGCCCACGCAGATGGCGATTTTCACGGAGGGCGAGGAATGAACATCCGCATTCCCAATCCGTCGCTGGTGACGCTTATCGGGGTTTCCGGAAGCGGCAAGTCGAGCTTCGCGCGGAAGCATTTCCCGCCGACGCAGGTAATCTCGTCGGATTTCTGCCGCGGTCTTGTGGCCGACGATGAAAACGCACAGTGGGCCACGAAAGACGCCTTTGAGTTGCTCCACTACATCGCGGGCAAGCGCATGGCCGGCAATCGCCTCACCGTCATCGACGCGACGAACGTGCAGGCGGATTCGCGGCGGTCGCTCGTGGCGCTGGCGCGCGAATACCACTTCCTGCCGGTGG
>JAVEWL010000155.1:0-9648 GCA_034004565.1 FCB group bacterium
CCTATCCTCCGCACGGGCACCTAAATCGTACCATCAGTCCATAAGAATGCGCCAGAGCCCGGGGACGCAGAACTCCTTCTCTGCTTTCTTGACAAGAACTTATCATGGATGTCCCTGCTTTCCGGCTTGGAAAATGGGAAGTATGGGAGTTATGAGAGTTATGGGAAGTATGGGGGCCATGAAATACCCCTTCCCATCTTCGTCCATACAGTCCATCTCGTCCATAGGGTCCATCGGCTTTGGCGGAAAGCAGGGACAATTTCCACTTTTGGTCATCGGGACTGGCTGACTGTGAGGGCAAAGGCGAACTGGGGGCTCCGCAGGTAATCAGAAGCCCATCAAAAGTGGAACAGTCCCCGTTTTCCGGGGACCGCCCTTATCGCCTTGACTACCGCCCCGCGCGCGGATCGACTCGGTACCACTTGCCGTCGGTTTTGAAGACGACCCGCTCGCCCAATTCCAGCACCTTGCCCAGATCCGAATGCGACGCAATAAGCTTCCGCAGTTCGCTCGAGCCGCGCACGAGGTGAGTCGTCTTCTGGTCATCGTATCCAGCCTCGTACCAGATGCCGTCGCGCTGCTCAAACACACGCTTCCCGACTTCTGCCAACCTGTCAGATTCCGCCATGTCGGCCATTGCGGTGGGAGGCTCGGCCATGACCTTCGGCATTTCCGGGGCCGGTGCCGCAGCGGCGGGAGCCGGAGGCGCCGCCATTTCCACCGGCGCGGACTCCGCCTGCGCAGCGCCGGCCGCACCGAACGTTTGAACCGGGGCCGGTGCGGACTCCTTGAAGAAAAACTCATCGGTCTGCGCGGATTCCGCGGCGGGCGGCGCGACTTCTACTTCAATACCGGGTGAAACGGGCGCTTCACGGGCTGCCCTTTTCAGTTTCGTTGCCCCCTCAGCCGAACGCGCCTCGGGCGTCACCATCAACACCTCATCCGCCGGTGGCGGGGGAGGCGCGGCCGCCGGCGTCTCTACGGCGACACCGGTCATGACTTCGGCGGGCGGGGGACTGGCCATCGGCGCCGCGGCATCCATCGCCGTTTCCAGTTTGGCTTCTTCGGGAATCGCTCGCGCGACCGGTGGAGGAGTCGAGGCCGTCACTCCCTTCTCCAGCGACGCCACCGTCATTTGCTGCTCCTTTGCCGGGAGCCCAAACTGCAACACCACCGCTCCGGCCACCAGCAAGAACGCCGCCGCCGCAACAAGCGGCCAGCTCATCTGCCGCCGACGGCTCAGATCCGGGAAGCGCAGTACCGGTTTCGGTCGAGTCGCCTGACGCACGCGCTCCTCAAAACCCTCGGGCGCGGAAATGCTCGGCAACTGCCGGTAGATGGTATCCACACGCTTAAGGCCGTCCAGATCGCGTAGGCAATCCGAACACTGCGACAAATGCCGCTCGACCTCGGCCCGCTCCTCCGGAGCAAGCTCACCGTCGAGCAGAGCCGCGAATTCTTCCTGTGCCTGCGTGCAGTTCATCATTGTTCCTAGAGTACCGCGAGTTCCCGGAGACGCTCGCGCAACATCCCGCGCGCCTGGTTCAAGCGCGACTTCACCGTGCCGGGCGGACAGCCCATCACCTCGGCGATTTCCTCGTAGCTCAAGTCCTCAAACGTCCGCAATACAAACGTCATTCGATAATGATCCGGCAATTCCTCGAGACAACGCTGCAACAGCGCTTCCGTCTCGCGATCGATCGCAACCGACCGCGGTGTCACGCCCGAAGTGGCGATGGAAGCGTGCTCTTCCAGCGCCTCAAGCGATGTGCCCCGGTTGCGTCCCCGCCGCGCGCCGTCGCGCAGGCGATTCCGCGCCATGTTCGCGGCGATGCTGTACAGCCAGGTGTACAGCTTCGCCTTGCCCTGGAACTCGCGGATGCCTCGGTAGGCCCGAACAAAGACCTCCTGAGAGACGTCCATGGCATCCTCGTGATTACCCAGGAAACGATACACCACGCAATAGACGCGGTCCTTGTAACGGCGCACGAGTTCGTCAAAGGCGGTCGAATCGCCCTTGCGGCATTCCTCAACGAGGCCCTGATCCGAATGGCCTCGCGCCTCTTTCAAAAGGACCACGACTGAATCAACACTCCAGTGCGGGACAAGTCCGTGCCCGCATTCACATCATTGAGACACCAAAAAACGGATGGAGTTCAGAAAACCACGAAACGGAAACAGCGCCCCATATTATCACGTCCCCTGCAACTCCCGAAAATGTCGTGTGCCTGACTTCATCGAATTGAGCAACGCGCCTCAGGCTGGTATGATATGGCCCACTGTGGGCGATTAGCTCAGTTGGTTAGAGCACCTGCTTTACACGCAGGGGGTCACTGGTTCGAGTCCAGTATCGCCCACCATCTTTCAGTCTGTCTAAGCTTTGCCGAATCGGGCACTTGTAAGCCTGATACCCGCTACGCGGTGCGGCCGTAACCAAGGACATGAAAAGAGTCAAGCGACTCTTTTCGCGACCTGGAGGCCGTACCGATGCCACAGAAAAACTCCCACCGAACTCCAAAATTGTGCCGCCATTTTGACGGCCGCGCCTACGTTCGCCTGCGCGGAAAGTTCCATTACCTGGGCCAATTCGGCACCCCAGAGGCAAGCCAGAAGTATCATGCCTTGCTTGCCGAACTGGCCGTAACAGGGCTTGATACTCCTCTCGCCAGCCAACCCCGCGACATCACCTTAGCCGAAGCCCTCGAGATCTACTTGCAGCACGCACGGGGCTACTACGCAGCCGAGGGACGTTCCAAGGGGCACATCAGCCGTATCAAGGCTGTCTTGACGTGCGCGGCAGATCTTTACGGAGCCGAGCGCGCCGCAGACTTCGGCCCGCTGAAACTTCGCGCTGTACAGGGCGAACTCGTCACGCGCGGACATTGTCGCACGAACATCAACGCCATGTGCGGCTGCCTGAAGCTTTGCTTCAAGTGGCTTGCCTCGCATGAACTCGTGCCCGCGTCCGTGGCGCTTGCTCTGACCGTGGTCTCTGGGTTGAGGTCTGGAAAGACAGAGGCAAGGGAGTCTGACCCTGTTCGCCCGGTTTCAGAAAGTGACTTGGAAGCGACACGGGCAAAACTACCCGACACTTTGCGGGCCATGGTTGATCTGCAATTGGCGTGCGGCGCCCGGTCAGGGGAAATCTTCGAGCTGCGGCCTTGCGACATCGACCGGAGCGGCGCCGTGTGGACGGTGACAATCAGCCGGCACAAGACCGCCCATCGAGGGAAGGCCCGTGTGCTCTACCTGGGGCCGAAGGCGCAAGCCGTCCTGCGGCCGTTCCTCCTGAACCGCGGCCCTGCCGACTACCTGTTTGACCCTCGGGAAGCCATCAAGCAACGCAGCGTGTCTGCCGAGGTACACCGCCGCAAGAATCAACCCGCCACACCCCGCAAGTCAGACCGGACGGTGGGGGGCCGATACGATACGCACAGTTACCGCCGCGCGATCGCCAGGGCGGTTGCAGCCGCCAACGCCGACCCAGAGCGGGCCAAGCTTCCCCCGGTCGCGAACTGGCACCCACACCAGCTACGGCATAACGCCGCCACGGCCGTCCGTAAAGCGTTTGGATTGGAAGCGGCACAAGCAATTCTTGGGCACGCCAGGGCGGACGTAACTCAGATTTACGCGGAAGTGGACCGCGAGAAGGCTCTGAAAATAGCCGCACAGATTGGGTAGGGATTTCGAGTAGGGCAAGGCATCACCCCCGATGCGTGGGCAACGGGGCGGAGATAGAAACGCCCGCCGGCGGTGTTAGCGCACCGCGACGGGCAAACCAAGCGCATGAGCCAGCACGCGCAAGGCTGAGGGGATTATACCCCCTTTACTGCGTAGTGGGCGAATGCGGACAAAGGGGTAGAGACATGGCGAAGAAGAGCGTAGTAGTCGAAAAGACAGTTGAATCGGCGATGGCTTCGTTGAAGGCTCCGAACATTCCGGGGTTCAAAATCGAAGTTCTCGGCAACGGGCGGTGGGTGCCTACTGAAGAGAATGGAGCGGGGCGATATGCCATCGAATGCGCCGGATGCGGATGCGACGTAACCAGCCAAGGGGAACCATTCCGTCACTGCCCATGGTGCGGCTCGAAACTCGATCAAGCAATGGTCAAGTCGCTCGACTGATAAACGGACCCATGCGTTCAGCCCGGCTGCACAGCGCGGCCGGGCTTTTTTCTTTCAGCAAAACATGGAGGGTTCTTTTATGTACGGCAAGTGGGGCACCACGGCAGAAGCGATGGAACTCTGGCGCGTGTCTCGAAAAACAATCGAGCGTTGGCGCAAGAACGGACTCATTACCTGGAAGCCGTCTCCCTCCGGTACCCCTCGCATCCTGCTTGAAGACCGGACAGCGGTGAATATCCGTCGCGTGCTTGCTCCGGTGAAGCCGCGGCCCAAGAAGAAGTAAGCCGGGGAGCGAATCAATAATTTCTTGCGGGTCCAGATCTATTCAACGTGGCCAGATTTTGCTACGCTGACTTGCCGGGGCTAGGCTTGCAACCGAACGCGGGTACCGCACCCGCCCGCCCCGGCTGATTTCACCTGCGGGCCACGGAGCGGAGTGGATGTCTAAGAAGTCTTTCCAACCTGCGCGATTCATCACCGATGCCGAAGATGCCGAGTGGAATCGCAAGACGCACTTCATCAACACGCTGGTGTTAGAGCATTCGTGTTATCGGCGAGTACTCATCAACCCAGAACACACCCTCGAAGACTTGATCGAGGTGCGTAGGTGGCTTCTTTACGAAGTCGCCGGCGAAGACCTTCGAAGCAAAGCACGCGAGGTTGATGAATTTTTGCCGCGACGATCTAGCCTCTTACCGGACGGATTGAGACCGTTTCTCATGAATCACGGGACGCCCTTCCCCTTGAATGAAGTTGTCGGAATGCTCTCGTGCTACATATCCGAAATCGGAGCGCCGTTCAGATCGCAGACCGAACCGGATTGGGCAGAACGCTTACAAGCCCGCATCGAAGCCATTTTGCAGAAGGCTTCGGCACCTGCCCGCGAAGTCTTGGCTGTCCTGCGGAAGGAATGTTACGGGCTTCATCCCGCGCTGGCCGCCCATGCCGCATGGGTCGAGCAGAAAGCCCCGAAGCCTTGCGACGGTGACGATGGGCCACCCATACCCAAGGGCGCCGATTCTTGGATAGATTCGGGAAAGGCACTCGATATGCTCGTTAAGGCTTTCCGCAAGCTTGATGACCCAACCTACTCCGAAGAAAATGATGAAAATCAAGTTCGTAGCGCGGCGCGGCAACTGCTGCTTGATGCCCGAAACGGAAAGAGAATCCAATTCGTAAAGCGTAACAATCGCTTCCTGCACAGCCTGAAAGACCTCAATCTCTTCATCTAGAGTCAGAAGCAATTGCGACTGGACAAAGCCGACCGCCGCTAAGCTTTGCGTGAGCCTTGCGTGACTCGGCAAGGTTGCGCATTGCCTTATTTCGCCTACACTTAGCAGGCGCAAGTTAGATACTTCCGTTAGTAATCCTCGTTAGGCACTCCTCGACTCGTGCTGCAATTACGGCACGAGGTTCAACCAAAACGGAGTGCGAACATGAACGAGTATCTGACCCTCCCCGAAGCTGCGGCCCGGATTCCGGGCCACCCGCACGTCTCTTGTGTCTGGCGTTGGTGTCGGCGCGGCGTGTTGTCCAAGAGTGGCGAGCGTATGCGCCTTACCCACTCGCGCGTCGGCCGCAAGCTGCTGGTTACCGAGGCTGATCTTGTGGCATTTTTCCAGCGTCTAGCCGAAGCCGACGCCACCTACTTCGACCAAAGGCCGAACGTTCCTGCCTTAGCGCCTCCCGCCCCACGCGGCCAGCGTACCGAAGGCCAGCGACAAGCAGCCGCCGAGGCTGCACGTCGGCGAATCAAAGGGGCCGTGGCGTGAGCGTCATTGACGATTCTGAAGCGCTGGTCTCCTCGACAACGGAAGACCGCGCCGTAATTGCCCGTATGTGGTCTGACCTGACCGGGGTTCCGTATACGGCGCCAGCGGAACTGCCCACGAACGGAACCGCGCGACCAGTCCCGGAGAACGGCGCCACACGCCACACCCCCACGCCCTACGTCGCGCCGCACGTCACCGAGGACGGGCCAGCCCTGCGAGCCATCGAGCGCAGCCTATTGAGCGCCGTCTTGCAGGACGCCCCGACCGGTCAGGAAGTCCTCGACGAACTCCGCGCCATCCAGCCGGACGAGTGGACCTGCAACCTGCACAGCCAGGTAGCCGGTATCATCGTCGAACTCAACTTTGAGGGCATTCACCCCGGCATCGCGAACGTGGCCACGCGGGTGTACCAGCGCGAACTAGACCTGTCCGCGGCCGACGTGGCCGATATCACGTCCGAACGTCCCACCAACGACCCCCACGGCCACGCGCAGATCATCCGAGACCGGTTTCGGGCCCGCGACCTATCCCTGCGACTCAAATACGCTTCGGAACTCGCGACCCGCATCCCGCCGGCGGAACTTAGCGGCCTGATATCGTCGCTGTCGGACAACACCGACACCGATACCTCGCACGACCTGTTGCCCTGGACGAACGTCGCGGACTGGCTTGGCGCCGAACCAAAGGCCCCCGAGTGGATATTCACCCAACGCCTTCAACGCGGCATTGTGGCCGGGCTCGCGGCCCGAGGCGGGGCTGGTAAATCGTGGTTCCTGCTCGAGCTCGCGACCTCACTCGCGACCGGCCTCGAAATCTTCCCCGGCTTCTCTCCTGCCGCCCCTATGCGTGTCCTGGCCGTGTTCGGCGAAGACGACGAGGGCGAGGTCCATCGACGCTGGAAGCGCATCGCCAGGGTGTTTCAACTCGACCAGGACGCACGGCGCACGTTCGCCGAGAACTCATACCTCATCTGCGGGTGGCGGGCTCCCTTGATGCAGGATTCCGAGTGCCCACGCCCAACAGCGGCCTTCGAGCGCCTGTACCGCACCGTGAAGTCGTTCGAGCCAGACCTTATCATCATTGACCCCAAGTCGCAGTTCTTCGGGCTGTCCGAGAACGACAACGACCAGACGGTCCAGTGGTACACGAACCTATCCAGGCTCATCAACGTAGGTTCATCCCGCGCGTCCGTATTGGTCTGTCAGCACGTATCCAAGGGCAAGCAGGAGGATTCAGACGACGGGGCCGTCCGCGGCGCCTCAGCGAACCGAGACGACGTTCGAGCGTTCTTCTCCATGACGGGTGTCACGGCACAGGAGGCCGCGAAACTCGGACTCGTAAATCCCCATCATTTTGTGAAGCTCGAGCAGACCAAAGCGTCGTACACCGACAAGTTCCCCGAGCCTATGATATTGCAACGATGCATCGACAGCCCCGACGTGCCGGAACACGCTTCCAAGGGCGGCGTGCTGTTCGCAGTGGATGGTGCTTCGAAAGCGGCCGAGACGGCAGCCGCACTTCTAGAGCACACCAGAAATGCTCTGCTCGAACTCCTCGGCGACAACCCCAGCGGCTTGTCCGTGACCGAGACGACACGCGGGAAGGAGGCCAAGGATCTTCGTGATTCGATCAGGCTTCAAGTTCCTGGTGCAAGTAACAGAATCATCAGCGCCGCCCTGGACGATGCCGTCTTGAAAGGCCTGCTCACTCTCGAACAAGTGGCCGTTCGCGGCGGCCTGAAACAGGTTCCCCGGAAAGCCCGCACCGATGCAGAAAGCCTGTAATCAGATGAACGCATCAAGGGTTAAAGCATTTCGCAGCAACCACTTAGGCGAAAATCCGAAAGCCTGTATCGCGCATAGCAAGAGGCAGGCTTTAGTCCGATTTTGTAAGTCCAACATTTTCAATTACTTACGAAAGCCCGAAGTATGTATTAAGCCTGCTCCCCTGCGGGGAGAGGTTATGCGTTGCGGGCTTTCGCTTCGCCCGCTACCGCACAACCGTTCCCCTCGGGGTAGGGGCGCCGGAAGACGGTACAGGGTTTCGAATCAAGGGAAAACACAGTGATGCCTGACAGGCTCCAAAAGATTACGCAACGATTCGACCAACTTCTGCGCAGCGCCTTGAGCGTCCTCGACGAGGTGGTCAACGAGGACTACCACCCCGGCGAAGATGACCTCGAAGGGCTATGCAATGCGGCGCGGAAGCTGCGGAGGGAATGGCGGTCTATCGAAGAAGCGCAACCGCATCACCAGCCCCGCCCCGCGCGAAGGTCGAAAACGCGCAGCCGGTCGAAGCGCAGCACGGTTGCTGGAAAGAAGGTCCAACGATGACACCCAAGGAACGGCTTGCGAGGCTGGAATTTCAAATGCACCACATCCTCGCCGCCCTGGAAGATGCCGAGCAGACCGCCATCGACGCCCTCGCCGGCCGATTGGACGGTCTGAAACGCATCAGCCAGCACATGGAACGCAGGGACGAATTCAAGGCGCTTCGGTGCGGAGCACAGGCAATCGCGGCGACACCCCGCCCAAATCACCCCTCTGCCCACAGCCAGTCAAGCAGTCAACGCTGCAATCGATTACGCTTGTAGTCCATAAATCCAATGGTTTTTAGCCGGGCCGCGGAAGCCCGGAATGATAGCGGCGGGCATTGGGTTCGTCGCAGGACGAAGCGAAGGAGAAATGACCGATGGAACCGAGAATGAGCCAAGCGAACGAGAACCAAGGCAACGCGCCTCAGTGCGCCCGGTGCCGAAATTTCGCCCCGAGGCACGACATGACGCGAGAGGACACGCCTGTCCTGTTTGGCGGCCTCACGCTGGCCTTGAACGCCCTGGACGCGGTGGTCCGGGCTCGAGGTGCTGTTGAGGGGCAAGCGCCGCTTGAGGTGGCCCGGAGGTACGTGCGCGAAATCGCCCGTCGGGTTGATGAACAGGCCGCGAAGGGGTCGGAAGCCAGCGAACAGGTCGAAACGCCGTCAGCGGGCAACGTGGGCGGCGAGGCGGGCGAAATTGGGCCCGCCGTCGGCCCGCTCTTCAGAGGCGCACGCTTCACTGAAGGAGTTTGAATCATGTCTACCGAAATTCTCGACAGCGGCGCGGCAGCCGCCACCAACAGTCAGATTCCAGAGACGGAGCGAATCGAGTACAGGACCTCGAAGCTCGACACGACGCAACTCTCGATGCACTGGCCGCAGATTGCGGCGGCGATTCAGGCGAGTACCCCGGACGGGTTCGACAAGAATCAGTTCGTCAGGCCGAACGTGTTTCAGTCCATCGTGTCAGGGCAGGTGCAAGTCTGGTGCGTCCAGGCGATGCGCGAGAGCCCGCAGATTGTCATGTGGATTATCACGCGCTGGCAAACCGATGCGATGACGAACCGCAGGTTCATGGGATTCGACGCGCTGCACGCTTACGAAGTCGTTCCAGACCACGGTATGCGGGATGCGTTCGAGACTGTGACCAAATTCGCGGCGGCCGGCGGGGCTTCTCACTTGGTCGCAACCACGTCGAATCCGCGCCTTCTCGGTTTGGCCAATCAGTTCGGTGCCGACACGTCGCAACGGCTTGTCGTATGGAGGGCTGAGGAATGAGTGCCCCATTTTCGACCCCAACCGGCGAAGCCCCGCAATATCCGGGCTACATCCAGGACTTCCACCACGACATCATGACCGGGGACCGGGTGGACGGCGAGGGGGTATCGCACCCGTACCCCTACAACGTCAAGCAGTACCTCTCCCAAGCCCTGGCG
>JAVEWL010000156.1:0-9639 GCA_034004565.1 FCB group bacterium
CGGGTGATGTATGTCGCGTTCGGGATCGGGCGGTATTACGCGAACCACGAGCTTACCCATGCGCGCAACCGGATGGCGGATTATGTGGGCCGGCTGTTGCCGCGTCGGCAGGTGGTGGTGAAGGGGCCGAGGAGCCTTGAGGTGACGGTGTGGCGGCAGGCTACCCCGGAGCGCCTCATTATTCATCTGGCGAATCGCACGCCCCTGGCGCACGACATGCCGCGGATTCAGGAGGTGCTGCCGCTGCGGGATGTGGAGATCGAGTTTGCGAGCCCGTATGCGGAACCCAGGGTGAGTTGCCGGGGAGCGGAAGGGGTGGTGAGCGTGGACGGCGGGCGGGTTCGGGTGAGGTTGAGCGAGATGTTGGAGTATGCGGCGGTAGTGGTGGAGGGCAGATGAAGACCGGGGATTGCCGTAGCGGGGACTAGTGCTATAATATTGCAGAGATTCAAGGGGTGGCAGCGATGCGGAGAAGGCAAAGGACCACAAGGACCACAAGGACACCAAGGACCACAAGGACACCAAGGACACCAAGGACACCAAGGACACCAAGGACACCAAGGACGAAGAATGGGAAATGTCCTTGTGGTCCTTGGTGTCCTTGTGGTCCTTTCTTCATGGGAGGCGCTTATGACCGGCGGCTTCATTCCTGTCCATGGCGGGTATAAGAATCTGCTTTCCTTTCAGAAGGCTGAGATTGTCTACGACGCCACAGTCCAATTCTGTAAGCGTTTTATCCCTAAGGCTGATCGTACTCATGATCAGATGATTCAGGCGGCGCGCTCCGGCAAGCAGAACATCATAGAAGGCAGCATGGCATCGGGCACATCCAAAGAGATGGAGATCAAACTGACCAATGTGGCCCGGGCAAGTCTCGAAGAGCTCCTGGCGGACTATCGCGACTTTCTTCGCGTTCGCGACATTCCTGAATGGCCAAAGGGCCATACTTTTGTGGTTCGTCTGCGGCAGATGAATCGAATTCCAAATGCCACCTATGAAACTTTCAAGAAAGGCATTGAACATCCTGAGCCTGCCATTTGCGCCAATGTGATCATTGGCTTGATTCGTGTGACCAGTTCGCTTCTGGACCGGCAGATTCAGCACCTTGAGCAGGCCTTCCTCAAGGAGGGCGGGCTTCGAGAGAGTATGACCCGGGCACGGCTTGACGCGCGCGACGGGGGCGGCAGGAACCGGCATTGAAATCCTCTGCCCCACTCGGCATAATCGCCTTTCCGGGGAGAGAAGGTGAAGATGGTCGGCTGGATCGGCACGAAAACCATGGGTGCGTTCGGCGTGCTGCTGGGCCTTGCTTTTGGCTCGGTGGCGGGCGTCGGAAGTTACACCTTTATCTATGCGAAGGGCGCGTCGTATTTGACCAACGATCCGGCGGCCTGCGCGAACTGCCACATCATGCGCAACCACTTTGACGCGTGGGCGAAATCGCCGCACCATGCGGTGGCGGTGTGCAACGACTGCCACACGCCGCACAATCTCTTCAACAAATACCTGACCAAGAGTCTCAACGGTTATCACCATTCGCTGGCCTTTACGACGGGCAATTTTCACGAACCAATCTTCATTACGGCGCGAAACAAGGCCATTACGGAAGCCGCGTGCCGGCATTGCCACGAGGATATCGTCATGGCGATCGACCCGCCGCACGCGGGCGGGGAGGCCATGTCGTGCATACGCTGCCACAAAGAAGTCGGCCACATGGAATGAGCGGAACGCAAGGGGACGGAGCAATTCATGGGCAAAAATAGAAGAGATGAAGGACCGGGCCGGCCGCGGCTGGTGCGCCTGATGACGATGATGGTGCTGGTGGCCGTGGTGTCTGCGGCGGCGACGTTCGGCGTGGTGGCGCTGCTGATGAACATCTTCGAGCGCAAGGTGGAGGCGCGCAACCCGTTCTTCCGGGTGGTCGAGTTGACGGACGAGACGGACAGTCCGGCCATCTGGGGCAAGAATTTTCCGCTGCAGTACGATCTGTATAAGCGGACGACGGACATGCAGCGCACGCGTTTCGGCGGCAGCGAAGCGGTTCTGCGCATGCCAACGGAGGCCGATCCTCGGACGGAAGTGGCGCAGTCTCGGTTGGAGGCGGACCCGCGTCTGAAGACGATGTGGGCGGGGTACGCGTTTTCGGTGGATTTCCGCGAGGAGCGCGGGCACGCGTTCATGCTGGACGACCAGACGTTTACGGAGCGGCAGCAGTTCGCCAAGCAGCCGGGGACATGCATTCATTGCCACGCGTCGGTGTACGTGCCCTACAAGAAGCTCGGCAACGGCGATCTCATGAAGGGCTTCGAGATCATGAACCAGATGCCGTATGCGGAGGCGCGGAAGCTTGTCACGCACCCGGTGTCGTGCATCGATTGCCACGATCCGGAGACGATGTCGCTACGCATCACGCGGCCGGGATTCCTGGAAGCGGTGAAGCTGTACAAGAACGACCCGAACTACGATGTGAATACCCAGGCCACGCGGCAGGAGATGCGCAGCTTCGTCTGCGGGCAGTGTCACGTGGAGTATTACTTCAAAGGCCCGGAGAAGCGGCTAACGTATCCGTGGTTCGACGGGATCAAGGCGGACCAGATTCTCGCTTACTATGACGAGCAGGGCTTCAAGGATTGGGTGCATGCGGAGACAGGCGCGCCGATGCTAAAGGCGCAGCATCCCGAGTTCGAGATGTGGAACCAGGGGATTCATGCGCGCTCGGGCGTGGCGTGCGCGGATTGCCACATGCCGTATACGCGCGTGGGCGGGTTGAAGATCAGCGATCATCACGTGCGGAGTCCGCTGCTCAATATCAACAACGCCTGCCAGAAGTGCCACGATTTCCCCGAGGCGGAGATGAAGGCGCGGGCGGAAAGCATCCAGGCGAATTTCTTCAGCATGCGCGACACGGCGATGAATTCGTTGATGGCGCTTATCGACGATATCAAGGCTGCGAAGGCGGCCGGCGCGGTCGACGCGCGGCTGGAAGCGCCGCGCCAGGCGCAGCGGCATGCGTCGTTCCTGATCGATTTCGTGGAGGCGGAGAATTCGACCGGATTCCATGCTCCGCACGAGGCGTCGCGGCTGCTTCTGCTGGCGAACGACACGATTCGGCAGGGTCAACTGGCGCTGCGCGAGACGCCGGCTGCGGCGGCACCGGCGGCCACGGCTGTGGAGCCGGCGGCTCCGGCCACGACTCCGGCTGCTCCTCCGGCGATGCCTGCCCCATAAGGAAGCTTGAACCGGGGGCGGAAGCGGACTCTTGCCCGCTTCCGCCCTTGTCTTTGTAACGCGTCTAAGTACAGGGGCTTACAGCATCCCATCAGGTCCGCACCCCTGTCCGCGGCCTGTTGCTGTAGCCTGTCGTTCGTCTCATGCCAAAACACATCGTAATCCATATTCTCCAGATGTTAACTCTACAAATCATTTAATTTGTGTTATTATCACCTGTCAGAGTATATGGAGGTATTTTCGTGTCAGTTGAGGGTGGACCGTTGTCCGTTTCGAACGGCCGCATTGCGTCCATGGACCAGTTTCGTGGGTATGCCATTCTGGGCATGTTGATGGTGGATTACTTCGAGTGCTTCCATTCGGCGACTTACCAGTTGCATCATCACAGGGATTTCATGACGTATGCCGACACCATCGCACCGGCGTTCATGTTCGTGGTGGGGATGGGGATGCGGCTGTCGTTCAAGAGACGCATCCAGAAAGTGGGCGTGAAGCAGGCCCGCGCAGACCTGATGAAGCGCTACGCGATGCTGGTGCTGATTGCGTTCACGATGTACACCGGCTACCTGTGGGATGCCCTGATGAACATCGGGCTTGCCGGTCTGCTGGGGGTGTGGGTGGCCGATCGGAGGCCGTCGTTGCGCATCGCCGCTGGACTGGTCCTGCTCGCGCTTTATCAGGCTCTCTTCTCGTTCACGTCTTACGGCGGCTGGCTGCTGGGCACGGTCGAATACACTTCCAACTCGCTGCCAACCGTCTGGAAGCTGATTCCTTTTGGGCCGGAGCTGATGGACTGCAACATCAACGGCGGCCCTATCGGTCATTGGAGTTGGCTGTTGATGCTGCTGTGCGGAACCGTCGGGTACGACATCCTGGCGACGGCCAGTCCGCGCAAGGTGCTAATGGGCCTGCTGGCCTGCGGTCTCGCCTTCGCCGCGGCGGGCTGGGCGCTGCACTTGCCGTGGCCGGACGTGAAGGCGGAATGGGTGTTTTCGAAGTACTACATGACCGCTCCGTACGCGCTGTGGGGCTCGGCTATCTGTTTTTTCACGCTGGCCGCGTTCTATGTGCTTTGCGACATGTGGCGAGTGGAGATCCCGACGTTGACGGTGCTCGGGATGAATCCGCTGTTCATTTACATATTGCAGTGGTGCATCATGGAATCCGCGGGGCGCTTCATTCCGAGGTCCACGCAGAACTGGCCGGCGATCCTGGCGGGGTTCGCGGTGTTCTACGGCGGTCTATACGCTATCGCCTACTACATGTACAGGAAGAACATCTTCGTGAAGTTATAGGGTAAGCGCACTGCTCCATAAGACTACGCCCCGGGCCGTTTCGGCGACCCGGGGCGAGTTGTTTTCAGGCGGACGCGCAGTAGCGGGCTACGGCTGCCGGATGGCCGTTGCTTTCTCGCGGACGGGGTTGATGGTCAGGTCGAAACGGTGCACGAGGTCCTGAAAGCCGGCGTTGTCGCGATCCTCGGCGAGCCATAGGCGCTGGAAATCGGCCTTCAGGGTTTCGAATTCGGCGGCGAGGGCTTCGAGTTCGGCGGCGGCTTGGTCGCGCGGAACGGCGGCGTCGTTGAAATGGCCGAGCGCGACGAGTTTGTGGCCCAGGGCGGCGTAGCAGCGCGCGCCGAACTGCCATTGCTCGAGGTTGTCGCGGTTGCGTTTGGCCTTGGGCAGTTCTTCGGTGAGCGTGGCGAGGGCGGGCGCGGTCGCCTGGAGGATCTTCTCTCCGACTCCGGCGGGATCGACGTAGCGAGTGAGGTCGGGGTGCGTGAAGGGGTCGTGGACGAATTCCCACATGAAGTTCGTCGCGACGCCGGTTTCCTTGCCGTCCTTGTCGCGCACGCGGACGGTCATGGCGTTGATGTCGCTCGCGGACTCCATGGCGCGGATGGCGGCGTCGCTTTCAAGCCCGTAGAGGACGTGCGCGCAGGCCTTGCGGAAGTAGTCGCGGTCGACCTGGGCGCCGGTCCAGGCGGAGGCGCCGTGGTAGAGGTAGGGCAGCCACACCTGGCCGACGAAATGGAAGTGGCCGATGTCGCCCCAGTCGGTGGTGACGCTGCCGATGGCGCCGTGCTGTAGGCCGCGGGAGATTTCGAGGTCGGAGAATTCGGCCGCGGGATTAATCCAGGGGGTGAGCCACATGTGGCTATAGATCCAGGGCTGGGCGAAGAAGTCGATGCCTTTCTCCTGGAGGCGCGGGAAATCCTTCTCCCAGGCGGGCTTGTAGGGGCCGCCGGCGCAGTAGTAGCTGCCGACGATGATGTCTTTCGGCAGCACATCGAGCTTGGGCCCCATGCCGGAGAGGTGGCCCTGGCTGTCGAGGGGGCCCTGCGCGATGATGAGGCGGCGGTTGTGCTTCTTCATCGCCTCGTTCAGTTGGAGCACGTAGTTGAATACGAGGTCCGTGACCTGGTCGGGCGGCATGCCGGTGGCCTCGAGGCCTTCGATGTCAACCTCGGTAATGTCTGCGGCGAACAGGTCGCCGGGGAAGGTTGCACAGAGCTCGTCGATCATGGTGGTGATCATTTTGACGGCTTCGGGCTTGCGCACGTCCCAGGTCATGATGCCGGGGTTCTTCTCGGAGGGGCCGATGCGCAGGTGCTGGTATTGCGGTTTGCCGAGGATCTGGAATCCGTGTCCGAGCGCCTGCAAGAGGGGGTGCGTCTCGACGCCGGCGCGATAGGCGTAATCGGCGAAGTCTTTCGCTTCCTCGGGGGTGTAGCCTTCCGGCGGAGAGACGTCCGGGAAGGCCTTGTACTTGTAGACATGCTCGAGATAGAACTCGAGAACGTTCATCTTGCCGGCGGCGAGGACGTCGGCGAGGCGTTTCATGGTCTCGGGCTTGGGCACCTGGCCGCGCGAGATATCCTGCATTGCGCCGCGGTATTTCATGGAGGGCCAGTCGCGCACGATCATGCCCGGCAGGACGGTCTTATCGCTGGCGATCTGGGCCAGGGTCGTGATCCCGTGGCGCAACCCGGCGGCGCTGCGCGCCGTCACCGTCACCCCGCCGGCATCAACGACCAAGACGTACCCCTGCTCTCCCAGTTGCGTATATGGCGCGTCATTGACCTTCGCCACGGCGGGAAACTTTGCAGGGGCATCGGCCAGCACCAGCGCGACTATAGGGCCCTGCGCCGATTCGATCAGCGGCAGCCGCACTCCGCTCGTCTCGGCCAGTCGTTCCACCGCCCATTGCCCCAACTCGCCCGCTCCCACGATGCCCTTGCAGCGCGCGAGATCGAATGCGACGCCCGGCAGCGGTTCGACCGATTTCGGCTGCGCCACGACCCACGCATCCATCGCGGACAGCGCCTTGGCCACAGCCGCCGAATCCTGTTCCGCATACGCGCTCGCCGCAACCATCAACGCACACAAGCCAGCCACACCCACTCTTTCAATTCCACGTCGCATAAGTTTTTCGCCTTCCGAAATAGGAAACCGCCACCGATAATCCCGGTCGTCTAGTGCTCTGTCAGCCTTTCAAAGTCGGGTGGCTTGTGGGTGGGGCAAGGGTGAAACGTTGGCTTTGGCGTGAGCCCTCACCCCGACCCTCTCCCAGAGGGAGAGGGAGGAAGACACCCACAAGCCACGTTCCTTCGTCACGCGGCTTGAAGGTGCCACCCGGCTACAACAATCCCGTCTTACCACGACTGAGAAAATATTAGTACTCGATCACCGAATGCATTCTGTATTTTGACAGCGCCTCGTCCTTGCAGACCGGACTGTCGATGTTTATACACGTTAAGCCAACAACTTTTCCTCCGATACTCTCAACCAAAGCAGCGGCGGCTTTGAGTTGGGCGCCGGTTTCGGACCAGTCGTCGACAATCAACACGCTCTCATTGGGTTTGATGGCATCGGCGGCAATCTCGAATGACTTATCGGTTTTGGTGTAGTCGCTAAATGAAATCGATCGCGTCTCGACGCTGAGCTTTCCCGGTTTTCTCATCAGCACCAAGCCGGTATTCAGCCGTTGGGCAATTCTGGCTCCAAACACAAACCCAATGGCGTCGAGCGCCACCACCTTATCGATTGCCACCTCCAGAAAAGGGGCCGACATGTCTTCTGTGAGGGACGTCATTGCCTCAGGATCTGCCAGGATGCCGCTCAGGTCACAACGCCCTTTTCCCGGGCGCACATAGTCTCTGTAGTTCGTAAGCATAGAAATCCTGCGCATTTCTGGTACAGAAATCATCTGCACCTCGATTCTACTGCCCCATCGCGTCGAGTTCGTTCAAGGCCGAGATGGTCTGTGCGGTCATCGGCCATTTGCCGGGGTAGGGGATGAACTCGACGTGGCCGTCCATGTAGAGCACGTTGGCGCCGCCGCGATCGGGATGGTTTCCGGGGCGTTCGATGAGTATGGGGATGGTGGCCTGTGCCACGTTGGCGCTGGCGGGATTTCCGATGTCCGTGATGAGGAAGCGCTCGACGCCTTCCTTCAGGGGAAGCATCTTATCGTTTCCGTTCAGTCCTTCTCCCATGGGTACAGTCAGATCCTGGTCCATGGGCAGATTCTGGCCCATGCGTTCCTTGTACACCTTGCAGAATGTCGCCACGTCTCGTTCGTTGGTAACGACATACCCGAGATAGAAGTAGCTGTTATCGTCGATCGCCGCGGGCCCCGTCGTCGCGGACTGGAGCTCGTTGGGACACAAGAGAACGTTGGTATCGGTAAGATATTCTGGGTATATCTGGTCTTGGGTGACCATTAACCGGCCGGGCACGCTGGAGGGAGTAGGGAATTTACCGCGGTTCTCGCCCGCATACATCTTGAATACGATGCCCATTTGCTTGAGGTTGTTCTGGCAAGTTGTGGCGTTGAGGGCGTTGGGCGCGAGCCCTGCACCGGCCCTTAGTATGACGAAGAGCACCAGGAGCGAGACCGCGGCAATGCTCACCACCACGTTGAGATAGCCGAGAATCAGGCCCGTGAAGGCCATGCCCCAGGCGCCTGCGGGCATGCGCTCGTACTTTATCTTTCTGAGCGCGCTGTGCCCGAGCGCAATTGCGGGCACGGCGCCCAGCAGGCTCAGGCAGAAGAAGGAGAGGATTCCCAGTACCAGGCTGGCGATGGCCTGGCCGCTGCCTTCCTGATCGTAGGGGGCTTCCTGGCTGTAGGGGGCAGGCACCGTGAAGACGGCGCCACACTTGGGGCAGGTGCTGCGTTGTCCGGCGAATTCGTCGCCGATCTGGAGAGTCTGTTGGCACTGCGGGCATGCGTGGTTGATCATTGGAATTCCCCCGGATGCTTTGGAGCGCTTGTCTTAGGTGATGCCAACACCGTTGCTTTTGCGCAGGGGCCGGGCCGATGGGTCTTATAGGTCTTATGGGACCTATGGGAATCCCGGGCGCCGAACCGCCGCACAATTCAGTACTATACACTTTCAGCGGGGAGTATCATGTTTTTCGGTTGCCTACGCAAGGTGGGTTGTATGCCAGGGGAGGTCTGAGGGATGAAGAACGTGCTCGTGTTTGTCGCTTGTCTTTTGGGTGCGGTGGAGGCCTTTGCCCAGGCCGAAGCCGTGGTGCGGCTGGAAGAGCTTGACTTGAAGAGCATGGCGCAGGGGTATGGCACGCCGCAGAAGGCGACGTCGATCGTGGGGAAGCCGCTGCAATTGGGCGGGAAGGTGTATGAGCACGGGCTCGGATCGCATTCAATCAGCGAGTACCTCGTCGATGTGAACGATGCGGCGCGGTTCGAGGCCGTCGTGGGTGTGGACGACGAGACGAACAAGCAGGGCAGCGTGGTATTTCAGTTGTGGGTCGACGGGAAGCTCGCGCTGGATACGGGCGTGCTGCGCGGCGGGGATGCGCCGAAGCCTATTTCGGTGGATCTGGAGAAGGCGAAGTATCTGGCGTTGGTGGTGACCGATGCGGGCGACGGGAACACGTTCGATCACGCCGACTGGGCCGATGCGAAGTTCGTATTGAGGTCGGGTGGCACGGAGCGGCCCGGACCGCTGCAATACCGGGACGAACCGCCGCCGCCCATCGCGTCGGGCGTGCCCGCCGAGCCGCAGATTCACGGTCCGCGCGTGGCCGGCGCGACGCCGGGGCGAGATTTCCTGTTTCTGATTCCCGCCACGGGCGAAGGGACGTTGAAATACGCGGCACGGAACCTGCCGGAGGGTCTCGGCGTCGATGCGAACACGGGCATCGTGTCCGGCAGGATTGCCAAGGCGGGCGAATACGACGTGGAAGTGGAGGTTTCGGGAGCCAAGGGGACTGCGCAGCGTGCGCTGAAGATTGTCGCGGGTGAGCGCAAGCTGGCGTTGACGCCGCCGATGGGCTGGAACTCGTGGTACATCCATTACATGAACGTCACCGAGGCGGATATCCGCGCGGCGGCGGACGCGCTGGTCAGCACGGGGCTTGCGGCGCATGGGTATCAAGA
>JAVEWL010000157.1:0-9635 GCA_034004565.1 FCB group bacterium
ATGGCTGCATTTGGCTATCTTGAACCGCGCGGTTTGTGTCGATAGTATGTACACGAAGGTTTTTGAAGGGAAATGACCTGCCATTTTTACCGGTTCACAGCGTTTGTTGCAAGAGGAATGTCCTCTTTTCGCGGTGATTTTGCGAATCGCCGCGGGAAAATGTCCATGCCGGAACCTTTTTTCCGGCAGAGGATGAACTGTGCCTTCTTTTGTGTTTGCTCAAAATGCGGGACTATGGGTGTATGGACAGCGCAACTTGCTGTACCGGAACCGCCGCGCGGTGTGTGTGCCGTAAATCGGCCCCGCGCATTGGCTTGACAATCAGGCAGCAACGAAAGGACAGCGGTCCGCGGGGTGCCGGTGGCGCCGGTGGCGCAGTGGAAGCCCAAGTGGACACGAAAAGCGACATGGCTGAAGACAAACCCGATATTAGCAGCATAAACTTGTCGTTTCTGGAAGATCTCTACGAAGAATACCTGCGGGACCCGCAGTCGGTGGCGCCGGAATGGGGGCGCTACTTCGAGCAGATGGGCGGGGGAAACGGCCATAGCCCCGCGCAAAATGTCGCCCCTCCCCCCAAGCAGGCGGCCGGCCCTCCGTTGTGCAACGCCATCGTTCGATCGCCTAAGGATCGGACGGCCCGCTGCACCATCTGCGGGCGCGAGCAGGAAATCTCGTCGCTTCAGTACCGGGTGGACCAGTTCATTCGCAATTACCGGGTACGGGGGCACCGCATGGCGAAGCTCGATCCACTGGGCCTGCCGCGTCCGCCCCTGCCAGAGCTCGATCCGGAATACCACGGCTTCACGGAAGCGGACATGGATATCCTGTTCTCTGCGGGCACGCTGGGCAACGGGGGCATGCTGACGCTTCGGCAGATCATCGAGCGGCTGCGGAACACCTACTGCCGGTCGATCGGCGTGCAGTTCATGCACGTCGACAATCTCGCGGTGCGCGAGTGGCTGCAGGAGCGAATGGAAGGCACGGAGAATCGCCTGGCGCTCAGCCGCGACGAACAGATCCGAATCTTCACGCGGCTGACGGACGCGGCGATCTTCGAGGAATTCATTCAAAAGAAGTACATCGGGGCGAAGAGCTTTTCGCTGGAGGGCGGCGAGAGCCTGATCCCGCTGCTGGACCTGGCCATCGAGAAGGCGGGCGCGCACGGCATCAACGAGATCGTGATGGGCATGGCGCACCGGGGCCGGCTCAACGTGCTGGTGAACATCCTGCACAAGAGCGCGCGGCTGGTGTTCCGCGAGTTCGAGGACGCGGACCCGGAGATGAACCTGGGCCGTGGCGACGTGAAGTATCACCTGGGCTACCACAACGACTGGATGACCACGAGCGGGCATCCGGTGCACGTGGCGTTGTGCTTTAACCCGAGCCACCTCGAGTTCGTGAACCCGGTGGCGCTGGGGCGCGTGCGCGCGAAGCAGGATCGCATGAACGACCTGGACCGCGACAAGTACATGACGATCCTGATCCACGGCGACGCCGCGTTTGCGGGCGAGGGCGTGGTGCAGGAGACCTTGAACCTGAGCGAGCTCGAAGGGTATTGCACGGGCGGCGCGCTGCACGTCGTGGTGAACAATCAGATCGGTTTCACCACCACGCCGCAGGAGGCGCGCTCGAGTACCTATGCTTCGGACATCGCGAAGATGCTCCAGACGCCGATCTTCCACGTGAACGGCGAAGATCCGGAGGCGGTCGCGCAGGTGGTGAACCTGGCGATGGATTTCCGGCGGACCTTCAAGCAGGACGTGGTCATTGACATGTACTGCTACCGCCGGCGCGGGCACAACGAGGGCGACGAGCCGTCGTTCACGCAGCCGGTGTTGTATCAGGCGATTAACGCGCGCAAATCGGTGCGCGACGGTTATCTCGAGCATTTGCTGAAGCTGGACGAGGTCACGCCGGAAGAAGCCGACCAGATTGCCGAGGCCCGGCGCGCGCACCTCGAAAAGGAACTGCAGATTGCGCGCAAGGAAGACACCAGCATCCGTCCGAGCATCCTGGGCCGCGTGTGGAAGCATTACCACGGCGGGCTCGAAGTGCTGGCCGAGGACCGCGAAACGGCGGAGCCGAAGGCGCGCCTGGCGGCATTGCTGGAACGCCTGACGGAACTGCCGGAAGGCTTCCGCCCGCACCCGAAGATCGAGCGCTGGCTCGAGGCGCGCCGCCAGATGGCGCGGGGCGAGAAGCCGCTGGACTGGGCCGCGGGCGAGGCGCTGGCCTATGCGACGCTCGCGACCGAAGGCTGGCGCGTGCGCCTGAGCGGGCAGGATGTCCAGCGCGGCACCTTCACGCACCGCCACGCGGTGTTGCACGACTACGAGAACGGCGGCATCTACACGCCGCTTCAGCATCTCGCGAAGGACCAGGCGCCGGTCGAGATTTTCAACAGCCCCCTGAGCGAGGTGGGCGTGCTGGGCTTTGAATACGGCTACAGCGTGGCGTATCCCGACGGGCTGGTGATGTGGGAAGCCCAGTTCGGCGATTTCGTCAACGTGGCGCAGGTCATCATTGACCAGTTCCTCATCAGCGCCGAGGACAAGTGGAACAGCCTTTCGGGCCTCGTGCTGATGCTGCCGCACGGCCTCGAGGGCATGGGCCCCGAACACTCGAGCGCGCGCCTGGAGCGCTTCCTCATGCTGGCCGCGGAAGACAACATGCAAATCGTGGTGCCGACGACCCCCGCGCAGTTGTTCCATGTGTTGCGCCGGCAGGTGCTGCGGTCGTGGCGCAAGCCGCTCATCATCATGACCCCGAAGAGCCTGCTGCGCCACCCGAAGGTGGTATCCAACTTCGACGAGTTCGAGCAGGAGCATTTCCGCCGTATCCTCCCGGACACGACGGTGCGCCCGGAAGACGTCAAGCGGGTGTTGCTGTGCAGCGGCAAGATCTACTACGAGCTCGAGCAGGAACGCGAAGCGCAGGGCCGCACCGATGTGGCGATCCTTCGCGTCGAAGAACTGTATCCCTTGCAGGACGAGATTGTACGGGACGCGCTGGCGCCGTATGCCGACGGCACGCCCGCCATCTGGGTGCAGGAAGAGCCGGAGAACATGGGCGCGTGGCGCTACCTGCTGGTGCGTTTCGGCAATTCCATCCTGGGCCGTTGGCCCTTCTCGGGCGTGACGCGCCCGGCCTCGGCGAGTCCGGCCACCGGCTCGAGCAGCAGCCACAAGATGGAGCAACGGGCGCTGCTTACGCAGGCGTTCGGGGCGGAGAAGGTGTTTTCGGCGATTCGCCGGTCCGTGCCGATGGAAGTGCAGAATCTGTAAGACCGTTCGACGTTCGATGTTCGACGTTCGACGTGGGGTTAAGTGAGCGGTTCTTTGGGAGAACAATTGGCGATGGCCGTTGAATTGAAGGTTCCGCAAGTGGGCGAGTCGATCACCGAGGTGCAGATTGCGCGTTGGCTGATGGCCGAGGGAGAGCACGTGAACGCCGACCAGGTGGTGGTCGAACTGGAATCGGACAAGGCGACGGTCGAGCTGCCCGCGCCGACGGGCGGCACGTTGTCGCGCCTGCTGAAGCAACCCGGCGACAAGGCCGCCATCGGCGAAGTCATCGGGTATATCGAGGAAGGCAACGGCGCGGCGGCGAAAGAACCCGCCGCAGAAGAAAAGCCGGCGCCGGCGCCCGAGCCGGAGTCCGATGCGCCCGTTTCCGATGAGAAGCCGCACGCGGTACAAGCCAAGACCAAGGAACCGGAACTGGGCGATCGGCTTCCTCCCACGGCCGAAGCCGCGCCGATGGTGGCGGCGCAACCAAAAACGGATTCGAAGTCCGAGGAGCCGCGCGTAATGCCGGGGGCCCAGCGCATGCTGGAACAGGCCGGGCTGCGTGCGGACGAGGTTGAACCGACGGGCCCCGGCGGACGAGTCCTCAAGGAAGACGTGCAGCGGGCGGCCGCCGCGCCGCCTTCGCCCGTGGCCGAGCCGGCCCCGGCAAGGGCGGCGGCACCCGCGGCTCCGGTTGGCGAGGGCGACCGGGTGGTGCCGATGAGTCCGATGCGCAAGCGCATTGCGGAACGGCTGGTCGATGCGCAGCAAACGGCCGCGCTGCTCACGACGTTCAATGAAATCGACATGTCGGGCGTGATGGCGTTGCGCGAAGAGCATCGCGAAGCGTTCCAGCAACGGCACGGCGTGAAGCTCGGGTTCATGTCGTTCTTTGTGCGGGCCTGTGTCGAGGCGCTGAAGCAGTTGCCGCAGATCAACGCCGAGATCCGCGGCACGGACATCGTCTACCACGACCACTACGACATCGGCATCGCGATCGGCAGCGGCAAGGGTCTCGTGGTGCCGGTACTGCGCGGCGCGGAGCGCATGAGTTTCGCGGAGATTGAGAAGGCCGTGGCGGACTTCGGCGAGAGGGCGAAGGTGAACAAAATCGCGATCGAGGAGTTGCAGGGCGGCACGTTCACGATCACGAACGGCGGCATCTTCGGATCGTTGCTGTCGACGCCGATTGTCAATCCGCCGCAGAGCGGCATCCTGGGCATGCACGCGATCCAGGATCGGCCGGTCGCGCGCGATGGACAGGTGGTGATTCGGCCCATGATGTACGTGGCACTCACCTATGACCACCGGCTGGTGGACGGGCGCGAGGCGGTGACGTTTTTGAAGAGCATCAAGCTGAACGTCGAGAACCCGTCGCGCATGCTGCTTGAGATTTAGAAAGAAGTCTATCTCGGAATCTCTGACTGCTTTTTTGGGAATATGCCATCCCCAAACTTGTTTGGGGGTGCTTGGAAGCGCTGCGTGTTGCACCTTAAGCACCCCCAAACAAGTTTGGAGGTGGCATTTCCAAAAGGGAAGTTTGGGGTGGCACACCTGGTGTGATGTTTGCGGAAGGAAAGTTTGAGAGATGCCGAACGAGTTCGATCTGGTGGTGATTGGTGCGGGGCCGGGCGGGTATGTTGCGGCGATACGGGCGGGGCAGTTGGGATTGAAGACTGCCTGTATTGAGTCGGAACCGGCGTTGGGCGGAACGTGCCTGCGGGTGGGGTGCATCCCGAGCAAGGCGCTGCTGGAATCGAGCGAGAAGTACGTCGAAGCGCGGAAGACGCTGCAGGAACACGGCGTGAAGACGGGCAAGGTTTCGCTTGACCTTGCGACGATGCTGGCGCGTAAGGATAAGATCGTCGAAGGGCTCACGAAGGGCATCGGGTTTCTTTTTAAGAAGTATAAAGTCACGCGGTACAAAGGTCACGGGCGCATCACCGGGCCGGGACAGGTGGTCGTCGAGGGCGACGAGCCGGCGGAGCTTCGCGCAAAGCACATCATCATCGCCACGGGCAGCAAGGTCACAATGCTGCCGGGCGTGGAGGTGGATTACGACCGCATCGGCACGAGCACGGAGGCGTTGTCGTATCCCGAAGTGCCGAAGCACCTCATCGTCATTGGCGCGGGCTATATCGGGTTGGAGTTGGGATCGGTTTGGCTGCGCCTGGGGGCGAAGGTGACGGTGGTGGAGTATTTCGACCGCATCCTGCCGGGGATGGATCAGGAACTCGCGGCGGCGGCGGAGAAGATTTTTCGCAAGCAGGGGTTTGAATTTCGCCTGGGGCGCAAGGTGACTTCCGCGAAGGTGGAGAACGGCGAGTGCGTGGTGGCCTGCGAGGGCGAAGACGAGCCGTTGCGCGGGGATCGCGTGCTGGTGGCGGTCGGACGCGTACCCAACACGGACGGGCTCGGGCTGGAGTCGCTGGGGATTGCGGTGGACGAGCGCGGGCGCGTCGGGATTGACGAGCATTTCAGGACGTCGGCCGAGAACGTGTATGCGATCGGGGACGTGGTGAGGGGTCCGATGCTGGCGCACAAGGCCGAGGACGAGGGCATTGCCTGCGTGGAGCGGATCGCGACGGGTTATGGGCACGTAAACTACGACACGATTCCGGGCATCTGTTATACGCACCCGGAGATTGCGAGCGTCGGGAGATCGGAAGAGGAGTTGCGCACGGCGGGGGTCGAATTCAAAAAGGGATCGTTCCCGTTCATGGCGAACAGCCGCGCGCGGTGCATCGGCGAGAGCGACGGTTTTGTGAAGGTGCTCGCGGACGCGAAGACGGACCGCATTCTGGGCGTACACATCATCGGACCGCGCGCGGGTGACCTGATCGCGGAAGCGGTGGATGCGATGGAATTCGGCGCTAGCAGCGAGGACATCGCGCGGACCACGCACGGGCATCCGACGTTGTCGGAAGCGCTGCGCGAGGCGGCGATGGCGGTTGAGGGGCAGCCGATTCATATTTAGTTGTGGCATTGTGAGAGACCTTATGGGTAGCGTCCGGCCTTTGTGCCGGGCGTTTTTGTTTGGTTCTTCCGGTATTTCCGGGAACGGAGTCTAACAAGGACATACGATCGGGACTGTTCCACTTTTGATGAGCCCCACGATTCGACGGAGCGCCCTTCGCGTTTACAAGGGATTACCGTCGAAGGCATCCTCGACCAAAAGTGGCAACTGTCCCCCTCACAGCGCGGGGTCTCCTGCCAACACGCAGCGCCATGAGGGGGACAGGCACCTGTTTTGGGTTCGGGCGCCCCTCCAAGGCTCCTCCTTCCATTCAGTCTATGCGCTCCGTCCGGTTCACGCTCGCATCAAAACAGGGCCAGTCCCGTTCCTGTTCTCCCGCGTGCGCATAGCAGGGTTCCGGAAAGACCGGATGAACCTTTTGTTTTTGGGGCCTGGGCTGTGTTCGATGCAACACCCCCTATATATACGCGCGGGTTGGCTTGGGAAAATGGGGGTATGGGATTGGGGGAGCAAGAGTTGGGGCGCGGAAGGTTTGGGTTGGAAGGGGGTCGAAAAGGTTTTTTCCGAAACGAATGGTATTTGGCAGACGCGAGTATGAATAGTGATATAAAGAGTGAAGGCAGCCACAAACAAGACGAATGACACTGATGGGGAGGGCGTGAATCTTGGGGTTCGCTGGCTGGGGCTGAAGCGGTCGAAGTACAACTTCGAGAACACGGGCGTTCCCAAGTGCAACTTGGGAACGAGTTGGAGGGGAGAGAGGGGCGCTGCCTCACCCTGGCCCTCTCCCGCGATGGGGGAGAGGGGGATTGGGCAAACGCGGGACCTTATGGACGCTATGGACGAGATGGAGCTTATGGACGAAACTCTTCCGGTTGGGCTTGGGTGATTCGGCTCAGCCTTGTGAGGGGCGTACGAAGAGGCCGGAGACTTTTCCTGCGTCGTCGACGGTGACCTGGATGTCGAGCGTGGCGCGTTCGAATTCGCAGTTGACGAGGACGACGTTGTAGCCCTGGATCTTTTCGGTGCGGGTGCCGAGTTGGGTTTTGAAGGCGCCGAACTGGCTTGTCACTTGGGCCCAGACTTCGGCGAGTTGCGATGCGGGCATCGCGGAGGCCATCTTGGCGTCGAAGTTACTGGTGGCCTTGGCGGTGTCACCCGCGGCGAGCGCGGTCACGAGGTCCTTGGCGATCACTTGCGGGTCCGCGGCGGGCGTGGCGGTGGCGGGTGGGGCTTCGGATGTTTGGGCGTTGTCGGCGGGGGGCGTCTCTTTGGCGCCACAACCGGCGGCTGCAAGCATGGTCACACACAGCAGCAAGGCGACTACACGATACATGATACTCCTCCTTCCCTCAGGCGTCTTGATTACGCCTGAATGTGGACAGACAACGCGACCAGCAAGTAGTACAGCGCTGTTTTCGACAGCACTTCCGCAACGAGTAGCGCGGGCACGAACGACACGAATCCGCGCAATCCCGACACGTTACAGGAGACGGCGTAGGCGCGGTACATCAATACGAGCATCCAGACGGTGGCGGCAATGATGACGACGGACGCGGTGATGAATCCGGGGGCGTTGGCCGGATCGATGGTGAAGTTGAGCGTGGCCAGTTGGCGCACCTGGGCGTAGTAGCCGGGAATGAAGGTGGCGGCGGCGGTCAGGAGGCCGGGCCAGCGCGCCAGGGCTTGGGTGCCGAACACGTCGAGGATGCGAAAGCGCGATTTGGAGGCGACTTTGCCGGCGGCGAGAAGCAGCACCGCCATGCACACCCAGTTGATGAGCCCCTCGAGGGCGGGCAGCCAGAACGGCGCGGGCAGGCCGCTGTGGAAATCGAGGACGCCGTCGAAATGGGAATCGGTGAACGAGGCCAGCACCCCGGCGACGACGATTACCGCCAGGCCGATGCCGAGGGCCGTTCCACCCGCGATGTAGTGAAATGGATTGAAGAGCCACGTCAGGACCGGTGAGTCCTTGGGAATGCCCTGCGCCATAGTGTTCTCACTCATGCGTGCAATCCTCCCCTGCTGTCGCGGATACCGGACGGGAAATGAACTACTCCGGCCGTGTCCGCTCGAGTTCCGTAATCCGTGCCATGAGCGCGTCCAGCCGGTTGCGCACCGTGGGATAGGACACGTTGTAGACACGGGCCAGTTCCTTGAGTGCTCCCCCGCACTTCAGAAGATTCAAGGCGAATTCCTGCTCGGTGGCGCTGAGTCGCTGCAATACCGGCAATTCGAAGGTCCCTTCGACGGCAGTGGCGCAGCTTGGGCATTCGAGGCGTTTGACCTGGATGTCGTTTCCGCAAGCCGGGCATTGTGAAGGGAGCGCCACTTTATTTACCTCCAATTCATATTACAGGACCAGTTCTTTAGTTATTTTAATGCATAGTTAAATAAAATGCAACATCCATTTAACATATTGACAGGTCTTAAGTTGTTGGTTTTTGGAGCGGCGGTGGCGTAGACTCGAAGCCGCCGGCCTTGTGGGCCGCACACGAGCCGAGGGAGCGTTTGAAGGAGCTTACGTCCATGACCACGCCTATTCGATGGGGAATTCTGGGTACCGGCAGTATCGCGCACAAGTTTGCGGATGGGTTGAGGGCGGTTGCCGACGCGGACCTTGTGGCCGTGGGCTCTCGCACGCAGCGCACGGCCGACGCGTTCGGCGACGAGTTCGACGTGCCGAAGCGGCATGCGTCGTACGAGGGTCTGGTTGCGGATCCGGACGTGGATATTATCTATGTATCGACGCCGCACCCGATGCACGCGCCGAACACGATCCTGTGTCTGAATGCGGGCAAGCCGGTGCTGTGCGAGAAGCCGTTCACGGTGAACCTTCGCGAGGCGGAGGGGGTGGTGCGGCTTGCGCGCGAGAAGAAGCTGTTCCTGATGGAAGCGATGTGGACGCGGTATATCCCCGTAATCGTGAAGGTGCGCGAATGGATTCAGGCGGGGCGTATCGGCGACGTGAACATGGTGGCGGGCGATTTCGGGTTCCGCACGGACGTCAACGCGGAAGGCCGTCTGTTCAACCTGGACTACGCGGGCGGGGCGCTGCTGGATGTGGGCATCTACCCGATATCGTTCGCGTCGATGGTCTTTGGGACGCAGCCGTCGCGCATCGCGAGCATGGCGCAGTTGGGCGAGACGGGCGTGGACGAGCATGCGGGGATCGTGTTCGGCTACGACGGCGGTCAGATGGCGGTGCTGTATACGGCGGTGCGTACCGACACGCCGCAGGAAGTGGATATCCTCGGGACGAAGGGATCGATCCGCATTCACACGCCGTTCTGGAAGGCGACAAAGGCGACGTTGACGTTGTCGGAAACGGAGAGCGAGACGGTCGACATGCCCTATGCGGGCAACGG
>JAVEWL010000158.1:0-9623 GCA_034004565.1 FCB group bacterium
CGAGGAGGCGCTGGCTACCTGATTCCATCTGAAAGTCCACCGCGCGGCAACCGGAGGCGCGCAGCAGAGGCAGCGCGCCGGTATCGATTCCGTCGGGCCGCAGCGAGCGCCCGTATACGACGCGCATGCCGCGAAGCTGCATCTCGCGCGCAATGTCGGTCACGTGACTCGCGGTGACGCCGGCGTTGGGGAAGTGGAAGGCCTGGGCCCCGTACAGGGTGTTCAAGCGCCACAGCTCGTTGCAGACGGTGGAAGGATCCTTCATGCGGAGCGGGCGCTCGGTCGCGGGGATTGCATGGCGCGCGCGGTCGCCGCCGCGGCAATCCTCGACGCGGAACAGGAGCGCTTTACCCGAGCCGGCGAGGGCGGGGTAGATGTCGGGGTCGTAGGCGGGAGCGGGGAACAGGCTCAGGTCGCTTTCCACGCGCCGTTCGGTGTGCACGACACGCTTTGCGGCCCGGAAGACCAGATTCGGGATATCTTCCCAGGCCTCGGGGCTGCGCAGGTTTTCCGCCAGCCGCACGAGGCTGCGCTCGATGTCGCCGACGCACACGCAGTCCAGCGCGCTCACCTGCGCCAGCAGCGGCTCGGCGAACGCGTTGGCCAGGGGACCCGCGGCCAGGAGGCGCAGGTCGGGCTTCGCCTCGCGCAGGCGGGCCATGATCCGGCCGGCGGGTTCAACGTCTTCGACGGCGTCGAGCTTGAACAGGACGAAATCGAGGGCCTTTCGGATCGCCACGTCCTGGGCGATGTCGCGGCCGCATTCTTCCTGCCGTGCGCGGAACGCGCGGTCGGTCTGGCGCAGTTGCCAATAGGTCAGTGCCGCGCCCAGGGGCGGTACGGGACTGTCGTCGACGAATTGCTCGGAGAGGCGTTTAAGCAGTTCGCGCCCTTCACGGGGGAACTGGCGATCACACCACTCGAGCGTCCCGTAATCCAGAATGCGCGTCTTGTGGCCGAGGTCCAGGAGGCATCCCGCCCACGCGGCCAAATGCGGATCCGGGAGAAGGCTTTCCATGGCCAACGGATAGCCAGGGAAATGGATGAGTACACTCCTTGTTTTCATATCCCTCCCTCTGCCCTCGCGCGGTCGCTTGCTGCCCCCAGCGGCACAACCACAATATATAGACACCTTATCAGCCGGCCTTGGCGATACCACAAGATGTCGAGTCATGATACTAACATCACAACTAAATGTAAGCAAGGGAAAAAAACGACCACTATATATTGACAAGAATCGCTCGAACCGCGATAATGTGCGCGGTCAAGGGGTTCCGGTAAGTGCAGACCGCGCTTCATTTGGTTTCTTGGATCGGCCAAGCGGCTTGCCTGTAGGTTTTTTTTGCCGGAGCGGGCGCGCGGTTGTTGCGTCCGGGCACGCGGAAGGTGGGTGCATGACGGGGGTAATTGTTACGTAATTTGACTGATATGAGCACCTTAGCCATTGCGTGAGGCTTCCCCCTGTGCTATACTGCGATTCACAGGGATAGCAGGCGGCAACATCGCGATTAGGTAGGGACACAGGGCATGGCGGACATACTAAGTCAGGATGAAGTTGATCTTCTTCTTAGTGCCGTTTCGAAGGGCGAGCTGGATTCCAGTATCGAGCCACTCGAGCATTCCGACCCGAGTTCGCGGCTGAGCGCGTACGATTTCCGCCGTCCCGAGCGCGTATCCAAGGAACAGCTCAAGGGCCTGCAGAGCCTGTTCGAGGCCTTTGCGCGCGAGATGAGCATTGCGCTTCCATCCTTTCTTCGCACGGTGGTGCGCATCGATCTGATTTCCATTGACCAGCTTACCTACGACGAGTTCGTGCTGTCGATTGCCCGGCCCACGTCGCTTGCGGTGCTCAACATGTCCCCCCTCGAGGGCAATGCGGTGGTCGAGATGAGCCCGTCGATGGTGTTCCCCATTGTGGACCGGCTGCTGGGTGGCAAGGGGCTCGTGATGCATCAGCCCCGGGAACTCACCGAGATTGAAGACCGGATCGTGCACCGGATCCTGCTGCTGATGCTGGATTGCCTGCGCCGGTCCTGGGACCAGTTGGTCGAGTTCAGGGTGAGCGTGGTGACGCAGGAAAGCGATCCGCTGATTGTTCAGATAGTGGCCGGCAGTGAAATGGTGATCCTGGTGGGATACGAAATCCACGTCGGCGAGGCGGTGGGCACGATGAACATGTGCATTCCGCTGCTGGTGTTGACGCCCATCCTGGATTCGATTTCGCAGCAAACCCATTACCGGCGGCGGACTTCGGAGGCGATGGCGCAGCGTACGCGCGACCAGGCCACGCGCATCCTCAAGAAGGTGAAGCTGCCCGTGGACGCGATCCTGGGGCAAGCGCAACTGCCGCTGGACGAGATTGCCAAGCTGCAGGTGGGCGATATTATCCAACTCGATGCGGACGTGAAGGCGCCCATTGTGGTGGAGGTGGGTGGAACGCCGCGCTTTGAGGCGCAGGCGGGCCGCCGCGGCGAGAAGAGTGCGGTCCAGTTGACGGCGCTCTTGCAGGATTAGAAGGGGGCATCATCGTGCCACGCGATCCGGCGGACGAAACGGCTCGGGTCTTCTGCGAAGGGTTTTTCGAGGTTTTGGGGGCATTGCTCTCGGAGCCCGTGTCCTTCGAGGCGGAGCCGTGCGCCGCGGTTACCCCGGAAGAGGTGGACCAGGCCTTGGAGCAGTGGCCGCTGGTGCTGGAAGGGCGCACGGCCGATCACGGGACCGCCGCGCTGCTCCTGACGGAAAAGGACGGGCTGCGGCTGGCCGGGTCGGTCTTTGGCAAGGCGGACAAGGAAAGCGAGCACTTGGCCGAGCACGATCTGGCCACGCTGAAGGAGCTGGGCGAACACGCCCTGAAACGGGCCCTCGAGTGCGTGGCGGCCCGGAGCGAGTTGGCGCTGACGCTGGCCGGGGTGGCGGTGACGCACGCGGGGCCGGTGTCGGAGGAACGGCTGGGGCCGGTGCTGGTTTCGGAAGCCGAAATGGCGGGTGTGCGTTTTTCGGCGTCGAGCTTGAACGTGGATGCGGTGCTGCTGTTTCCGGCCGCGTGGAGCGTCGAGGGACCGAACAACGAGGCGATCGATTTGACGGGGGGGGCCGCGTCCTCGACTCCGGGCGAACGGAATGCAATACTCTCGGAAGAGAACGCAAAGAAGGAGCTAGGGATGGCGCCGGATATGAACAAGGAAATGGGCCGGGGTGGCGGGAACGGGCCGGGCAATCCCGCAAACCTCGACATGGTGCTGGACATCCGGCTGGTGGTTCGCGCGCGCCTGGGGCGAATCGAGATACCGATTGGTGATATTCTTGCCCTGGGACCGGGGTCTATCGTGGAAATTGGCCGCATGCTCGACGATCCCGTCGAAGTGCTGGTCAACGACAAGTTGATTGCCCGCGGAGACGTGGTGGTGGTGGACGAGAAATTCGGATTGCGGATCACGGAGATCGTGAGTCCACTGGAGCGCATCGAGAGCTTACGTTGAAAACAACGATCGAAACAGACGATAAGGACCTGTGGGTCCGGCTCAAGGAGCACGGCGACGACATCGCGCGCGAAGACCTCATCGTGCGCTACATGCGTATCGTCAAGTACATCGCCGGGCGCATGGCCATCCACGTGCCGTCCAGCATCGACATGGACGACCTTATCGGCTGGGGCGTGCTGGGGCTCATCGACGCGGTCGAGAAGTACGACCACCGGCAGGACATCAAGTTTTCGACGTACGCGTCGATTCGCGTGCGCGGGTCCATTATCGATCAGATCCGGTCGCTGGACTGGGCGCCGCGTTCGCTGCGGGCGATGGCGCGCAAGGTTGGCGCGGCGCGCGAGAAGGTGCGCCACGAACTGGGCCGCGAGCCGTCGGCGGAGGACATCGCCGAGGAACTGGGCACCACCGCCGAGCACGTCGAGACGGTGATGGCGCAGTTGCAGACGGCGCAGGTGCTGTGCCTGGACGATTATCTGCCTGCCGAAGACAATTCGGACGCGCGCAAGTTGGATGTGGTGGGGGACCGCGACGCGACCAATCCGCAGCAGTACGCGGAGAAGATCGAGCGGCAGGAGAACCTGGTGCAGGCGATCCTGCGCTTGCCCGAGCAGCAGCAGAAGGTTTTGAACCTTTACTATTATGAAGAGCTGACCCTGAAGGAAATCGGGGCGGTGCTGGATGTGTCGGAGTCGCGGGTCTGCCAGATTCACAGCGGGGCGATGAAACGATTGAGGGCCGTAATGCAGGGAGGTGTGTGATGCCTCAGCCAATCGATCTGCAAACGCAGTTGTCGCAAGTCACCGCGGCGGAGCGTATCCAGCAGGTGGCCGCGCGCCAGGCCCAGGCGATGGTGCAACGGTCGGCCGCACAGCAGCAACAGCAGCAGGTCGAGGCGGAAACGCAGGTTCACGAGACGACCGAGGCCGAGCAGGGCAAGGTCGACGCCGACAACGATGCGAACGCGCAGAAGCGGCGCAAGAGCAAGAAGAAGCCGCCGACGCCCGAGGACATCAAGGCGCATACCTTCTACAGCGCCGACGAGAAGCCGGAAGTCATCGACGATCCAGAGGCGCACAGACTCGATATCAGCATTTAGTGGGCATGCCTGCGTATTTTCGATTTCAGATTTCAGATTTTCGATTTTGGGGGAAAGTTTCGGTGGCCACTCGCTCAGCAACCACCCGGTCTACGGGGAGGCCGCAGGCGTGACAGAGGCGCTTGCGACATTGGCGCTGGCCCTGTTCGCGTTGGCGGGGGCGGTGCTGTGGTATGCGCACCGGCGCGAGGTGGCCTCGCGGCAGCAGGCCGCCAAGTCTTTCCATTCCGACATTTCCCACGTCACCATGCTCCTCAACACCATGCGCGAAATCCTTCAGCAGCAGAAGGACCTTGCCCGGCAGTTCAACGAGAACCTCGAACGCAAATCGTCGGCCATGCGGCAGTTGGCGGGCCTGGCGATGGAGAACCTGGAGAAACTGCGCGAGACGAGGCGGCAGGTGTTCGAGGAACTCGAGGAGGCGCGTGCGGAACTGGCCGCGCTGCACCAGCAGGCGGAGTATCTGCGCGAGCGGAACGAGCGGTCCATTGCGCTGGCGGAATCGGCCGCGAAGGTGCCCGAGTTGACGCCCGAAGAGCCGCTCGCGCCGCCGAAGGCGAAGGCGGCGAAGCCCAGGGCGTCCGGGGGACGCAAATCGGGCGGGGCGAAGAAGGCCGCGGACGCGCCGCCCGCAGCCGCCCCCGCCGAGACGCCCAATCCGGATTGGATGCCGGCGCCGCCGGCTCCACCGACGGCCGAAGCGGAGACGGCCGTGGACGACCACAGCGACCTGCCGGTCGAGTATACGGAGTCGTCGCGAGAGGCCTTACGGAGCCTGCTCGGGCTGGATAAGACCGACCTGACGCCGCCGCGGGAGAAGTTTACGCCGGTGGAACTGGCCTCGGGGGCGGCGTCAAACGGGAAGAGCTTTCCGGCGGCGTTGCGCAGCCGCGTCGAGGAGTACCACAACGCCGGCATGAGCGTGGGGGAGATTGCCCGGGAACTGGGGCTTGGCAAGGGCGAGGTCAGGCTTATCCTGAGCATGGGAAAGGACCGCTGAGGTGGGCGGGCCCGTGGGCATGCCCGTCTTCACGCTGCCGCTTTCTTCGGCTACGGCCGATGTCTTCGCGATACGGCCGGGGCAAACGCTTCAGACCCTCGTTCAGGGGCAACCCGACAATCCTTTCGTATCCATCAACGGGAACAAGGTGCCGCTCGGCGCCAACTCGGGACTGCAGCCGGGACAGAACGTGAGCGTTTCGGTGAGTCCCGGACCCAACGGGCCGCAGATCCAGGTGCAGCCGAACATCGTGCCGCCGTCCGGCGCCGGGCAGCCCACCGCCGAGTTGCCGCAGATGCTTACGGGGGTGTTGCGCGCGATGGGCGCGCTGACGCATGCGGGCGAGGCGCCGGGACTGGTGCCGCCGGGCATGCCCGCGTCGCCCGCGGCGTTGCGGCACCTGCTCAGCCTGTTCACGGAGCGCGGGCAGACCGGGCGCGACTTGCAGACGCTCGCGACGGCGGTGTCGAAGGCGGCACAGGCGGGCGTGTTGCCGGCGAATGTGGCGGACGACCTGGCGTGGCTGACCGGACAGATCGTGGCGTCGGCCGAGAAGGATATCCCGAAGGCGTTGCGGCAGGCGGGCGGAGACGCGGGGCGTTCGCTCGAGGCGAAGCTCGCGGCGGCGCTGAAGAAGGGCGGACTGGAAGGGCTTGCGGATGCGCTGCGGCAGGACCTGCGCGCGCAACTGGGGCGGTTGCTCGAGGACAAGGGCCTGCAGGAGTTCCTCAAGGCGAACGGGGGGCTGCGCGAGTTTGGCGAGGCCGCGAAGAACGTCATGGAGCGGGTCACGGGCAGCGACCTCCAGAACATCCGGGGGCTCAGCGAGCCGTACGTCTACTTCGAGCTGCCCTTCGGGCCGGACGCGCCGATCCGGCAGGCGCAGATCCACATCTTCGGCCGCGACGGCGGCCGGCACCGCATCGACCCCGAGCACGTGCAGGCCGTGATGGACCTTTCGACCACCGCGATGGGGGATTTGTGGATCGCGCTGATGGTCACGCCGGGCCATTGCATGTGCACCATCAAGGCCACCTCGCCCGAGGCGGTCGAGGCCGTCGAAGGGTCGAGCCGGGAACTCGTCGAGGCGTTGTCGGGCGCGGGCTACGGCGGCGCGGCCGTGCGCGTGGGCCTGTGGGACGGCAACCGCGTGCGCGAGGCCGCGGCCCTCATGCGCGGGATGTCCGGCGTGGACGTGAAGGCATGAGCGAGGGCGAGCGCGACAAGGGCCGGCGCAAGGCCGTGGCGTTGCGCTACGCCGGCGACAAGGACTCCGCGCCGAAGGTCATCGCCAAAGGTTCGGGGCTGCTCGCCGACAAGATCATCGAGCTCGCCCGCGAGAACGGCATCCACGTCCAGGAAGACCGCGACCTTTGTGAAATCCTCTCCAAGCTCAACGTCGACACCGAGATCCCCGAGAACCTCTACCGCGCCGTCGCCGAAGTCCTGGCCTACGTCTACCGCCTCAACCGCGCCCTGGGCAAGCCGCCGCGAGGGTAGCAAAGTCTTTTCCGAAACGAACGGTATTTGGTTGACCGTTGTATTATTATGTGACTGTGGTTTAGTGTAATACGGTAGCCTCCCCTTTTTCCTAATGTGGCATCCAGAAGGGCTGGCGGAAAGATCGGCTTCCGCCAAATAAAACGAGCAAAGATGGCAAATAGAGGTTTACTGTCCCAGTTTATCAGAGGATGCAATTGTATTGCTGGCAATTGCTGAACGAAATGATGTCAACCGCTAGCATCTGACGAGTTGACGAGTTCCACTCTGCCACGACCGCATCGCTGCATCAACCACACGCATCGAGACAATGGCGGTTTCGACTGGGCTCTCGGGCGCACGGCGCTTCTCGACAGCATCGAGGAACGTCTGATGCTCTGCCACGAAGAGTTGATCGCGAACCACCTCGAATTGCTCTGTAATCACTTTCGCATCGTCGCGGTGTCCGATGCGAAGCAAGTTGGCCTCCATATCCAGAATCGCCCACCCACGATCGCCTGCAACTTCATACTCGTGGCGCTGAGGCGCCTGTACGTAATTCAAATGAATAGACGCGCGCAAAGAGACATCGTAATCCAGGAGGATATCGGCCACGTTCGGATTGGAGCGCAAGGGTAACTCGCCGGCAAGGGCTGCGGACATATACACGCCCGTAGGTTCGACCTTCGTCAGCCAATAAATCACGTCAGGTTGGTGGACATAGTCGAAAAGCAAGGCGCCTTTCAGTCCGGCCTGATGCTGCGTCCGGGAACTCGTGAGCGTAGCATACGTCCCAACACGGCAATTTATGTGGACAATGTTTCCCAATTCGCCTGACACAATGATTTCTTTAAGCCGATTGAGTCCCGGATGAAAGTGAAGGGTGAAGCCGAAGTCGAGAATGCACGGCGACCTGCGCGCTGCATCTACCATGCGCTGGGCGTCCGCCAAGGTATCAGACATAGGCTTCTCACAGAGTACGTGGATGCCGGCTTTGAGGGCTTCTATGACCTGGTCCGCGTGTTGCGCATGTGGTGTTGCAATGACGACCGCATCGGGCCGCGACTCCACCACATCCGAAAAACCGTTGAAACACTTCCGCTCGCCGATCGTGGTGATGGCTTCGGCAACACAATCCGCATTGGTGTCACACAGTTCAATGCGGATGCCGGGCCGCCGGGCAAGCAGTCGCGCGTGGCGCTGTCCGATTGAGCCGCACCCCACGACTACGATGCGATTTACTGCCATGATGTGAAACCACCATCCACAATGAGTGTTTGACCTGTCACATAATCGGAGGCGGGTGACGCGAGGAAGAGCGTCGCGCCTTTCAGATCGCAGCCATCGCGCCCCATTCTCCCGAGGGGCGTGCGATCGGAATAATCGTTCACAAAACCTTCGGCCAATTCGCGTGGGCCGAACCCGCCGGGAGCAATCGCGTTGACATACACGCCGCTCGGTGAAAGCAACGCTGCAAGATCGCGCGTCATTCCGAGCACACCCGCCTTGGCCGCGGCGTAGTCGACAGGTTGGCCCGACATGTTGTTTCGTTGATACATCCGACGATCGCGCCCCACAATTGCCGCAACAGAGCTAATGTTAATGATTTTTCCATTTCCCTGCTCGGCCATTCGTTTTCCAAAGGCCTTGCAGCAGAATAGCGGACCCGTAAGATTCAGTGCGATAAGATTGCTTATGTCCTCGGGCGCTCGATCGAAAAGCGGACCAGGGCTGCCGGGCGGAGTTCCCCCCGCATTGTTTACCAGCACGTCAACGTGACCTTGCCACGTAAACGCGGAATCGGCAAGGCGCAATATAGCCGCATATTCGCAAACATCGAGTTCTTCGCCCCGCATTTCTCGACCGCACCGATTGCTCAACCGGTCGGCTGCATTCTTTGCGCTATCCAAGGTTCGGGAGGTAAGTATGACGCTACAGCCCGCGTCCGCGAGGACCTCGGCCATGTCGTAGCCCAGGTGGCGCGCGCCGCCGATAACAACCGCCACCTTACCATTCAGCGAGAAGAGGTCTTTCACGGCATATTCCTAGTTTAATAGCCATTCGCGGGGAAACTTTGCAAATGTGACTGTTTCATACGGTGATTCGACACCGCATTCATAGAGAATTCCAATTTGACCGTCGGGCAAGACAGCCAAGCACGAATACGCGGATGGACCCCCGCAAAGCAGTTTCTCGATAGGCCAGCTTTGTCCTTCATCACGGCTAACCTTGACCGTCAGCTTGCGCCGCTCGGTGTCCGCCGGATTGGAGAATAACATGAGCGGCTGTGCATCGTCGTAGCGGATTAGACTCGCCTGACACCCCGGTTCGACGAGCGCTTCGTCGAACTGAAATCCGCTCCAAGTCTTGCCGTTGTCCGCGGAGATGGAGATGGCGCGGCGTTTTCTCCCGGTGTTGCCCCGCATGTTGGCCAGCAATACGCCGTTTCTGCGTTGAACAAGCATCCATTCGTTTGTGTTCTCCCCGGCCGGTCCAGCCATCCTCCACGATGTTCCATGATCGTCGCTGAAGATGTAATGACTGTAGAGCGTGTCTCCTGACT
>JAVEWL010000159.1:0-9575 GCA_034004565.1 FCB group bacterium
CCCTCTGTGGACTTAGGGAAGCCCACACGTCAGCAAATCCAGCGGCCCCGGCCCCTCCTCGTCCAGCGCGCCAAGGGCGAGCCGGCGCAAGAGCATTCGGGACTCGCCGGAGAGATCCGGGTACCACCGCGCGTGAGAGAGGATCAGGCACGCGACGGCAAAGAACGGCCGCGCCATATCCGCCGCTTCGGCGTCGCGGGAACGGCACAGATATTCGTTAAGCACATGGCGATAGATCTCTCTACACACCCCGTCGAATCGCCCCCGCTTCAGCAAGGCGAAGTACAGGTAATTCGGCAAGAGGGTCCCCAGGTCCCGCGCCCGCTCGCCGTATCCGGGAAAATCCCAGTCGATTGCGCTCACCCCGCCTTCCGGACGCAAAATGAGGTTCCAGGGGTGGAAATCGTTGTGGGAGCGGACGGGGAGCCGGCCCGCATTCAACAGCCGCTGCCGCCACCGCAGCAAGCCGTGTTCGATATCTTCCTTCTCTCGCGGTTCCAGTTGCCGGGTCCGATGCAGATTGTCGGTAATCAGGAGTGCCTTGCTCATCAGGCACACGAGATCCTGCGCGTACAGAACGTTACCTTCGTCAGGAAGCTCCCGCCGGTTCAGCAGAAGGCCCAGGATGGCATTCGCGCAATCCCAATCCTCTTCGTCCATCGCGGCCCGCCCGCCTTTTCGCTCCAGCAGGGAGGCATACACGGTTCCCGGAACGTATTCTTCGATAATGGCGGGGGTTCCGGTGTGAGGCAGCGCTCGAAGGCAGTCCTCCGCATCTATCCACGCCAACGCGGGCAGTGCGTCCCGTGGGTTGTCCCCACGGCAATATCGACCTTGCCAAAACAGGGACTTGATCGCTTCCGCGTCGTGGAACGCCGTGCCGGCGGCGAGCGGACGCCGAATGATCAGCGTTCGCGGGCCGTTTTCGGTCATGCAATCGACGACACACGCGCGGTTGCATCCCAGCCGCTTCTGGGGATCGTCCGAGACGGCGCGCTGCTCGACGCGAAGCACCGCAACACCCAGCGCCGACTCCAGGGTGCGCAGGAGTTCAGTGGGCTCCAGGCCTTCTGCTGTGCCGTAACCGGTCAATAGTGTTCTCCAGCTATTTGATGGCACCTAGTTCCCGGCGAAAGCGGCAATCTTGTCGCAATAGCCCAGTTGCAGTTCTGTGTATTTTGCAAAGCCCAGGCGCTCGTACTGCGCTATCGCGGGCGCATTGTCCGCATGAACGTTCAGCGCCACCACATCCACAACGCGGTACAGATTCCTGAGAAGCTCCGCTGTGCACCGTGCGGAGTATCCTCGCCGGCGGCATGCCTTCCGGGTCACGATATTTCCCAGGGCCGCGACCTTGCATTCGGGCGACACCACGTGCACCCCCGCCATGGAAACCAACTGGGAGCCCTCGTATAACCCGTAGTAGTAGCCTGAATTGAGGCTGTCGTCGGTGAAGAAGTTCTCCGGATAGTCCAACAGCACTTCGCGAACTTGAGCCAAGTCTGATGGCTCCAGGCGGCGGACGGCGGAATCACTCCCTTCCTTGAGAAAGCCGGGCGCATCGGACTTGCGTTGCAGCATCCGGAGAAAGGTGCTGGAAGAAAACCGGTAACACCGCTCGAAGGGGGACACGTGCTCGGGCATCAAATGAGAATGAAAGCGGTCGGGCCACACGCTCTGGCACGCGTCGACCAGGGCTCCGATGCCACTTGGAGCGCCGAGCGTCAGAATGGTTGGATAGACCGGATGATCGTATAAGAGCACCAGGCTGTCCGGCGTGCCCTTGTCCTCATGGAGCCACCAACGGCAGAGGTCAAAATACCGTTCGTCGAGATCGCCGATGAAGTACACCGACGCTCCCACGTCTTTCGTCAGAAACGCGCGCAATACGTCCTTGTGACGGACTTCCGTAATCATTCGCCCCTCCCCGTTTGAGCAGTGGAATGCTCTGCTTGCCGAAGCCGATCAAGAAACCGCAGCTTTGCCTCGCACCAGTCGTCGGCCTGCGAAAACGTGCCGTGCAACTGGTACGAAAGCATGGCGCTTCCGCCCTGGCAGACCCGGAAAGCGTCGCAGGCGCCGCAACGCGAATAGAGCGCCGACTCGGCCTCCTCGCGCGCGGTTTCCGCCTGCTCCGACCCCCATGCCTCCGCCAGGGGGGTGCGGCCGATGTCACCGAGTAAGAAGCGCTCCGCCGCCAGGTACGCGGTCAAGAAGATCCGGCCGTGCGCGTCCACGCGCAGGGTGCGATCGATGACATCCGATCGCCCGTAGGTTGGATCGAGGAGCCGGTCCGCAAAGCCTCGAAAGTTGCACGCGCCTATCTTCAGCCTGCCGGCGTATCTGCGTTTGAGTAGATAGAGTTGTGTCAAGAACTCGACTTTCTCACCCTGCGAAAGCGCGAGCGGTTCCGCCGCCGCCGAAGCGAATCGTTGTTCGAGCACCGATACACTCAGGTGGGGAATTCGCAGATCCAGCGCCAAACGGCACAGCCCAGGCAACTCGCGGTAGTTCAGACTGCAAGGGGTGTACGACAAGATGATGAATTCCGAGAGGCCCTTCTCCGAGATACGCAGCAGCGCATCGTGCAGCGGCGCGAAGGTATCCGGCCCTCGAAGGGCGTCGTGGATCTCCGGCCGGGCCGCGTCCAGCGACACCGCCACATACATCCGCAGCCGATTCAGGACGTCGATATGGGAGCCCAGCGTGGAGCCGTTTGTCGCCAGGGTGGTGACGAGTCCGAGGTTCGCGGCGAATTCCGCAAGAGACGGCCAGTCCGGCCAAAGCGTTGGTTCCCCGCCGCTGAAGGTAACGTACCGGCCTCCCAGGGCCTTGAACTCCCGGAGGACACGCTCGGCCTCTTCGCGGGGAAGGTCCCGGGTCCTCCGAAGCGCGGTGTCCTGAAAGCAATAGGCGCACCTGCGGTTGCAGCGATCGGTCAACTCGAGGTACAGATGGCTGCACGGAATCAAGACACAACCCTCCTCTCTTGACGCTCGAGTTGCTTCCGGCGTCCAAGCACTTCCCGGTATTGCTCGTAGAGAATTCGCCGAATGTCGTTGCGGGTGAACCCGGGGCCGTTGCAGACGGGATTGGTCATGCGAAAGTCCTCCCAGCCGTTGACCTCGATGTGCAGGCCAAACCGCTCGGAATGTTCGAAGATGGGGGTTCCGGGATAGGGCGTCGTGCAGGACAGGTAGGCTCCGGCCCCGCGGGAGCGCAGATGGCGCAACATAGCCACCGTTTCGTTGAGACTCTCGGGTGTATCGTCCGGCAGTCCTACCTGGAAGGTGAACATCGGCTGGATACCGTGCTTGAGGCATATACCCGTTGCGGCTTCGACCCGCTCGACGGAGATTCCTTTTTGCAGGGAATCCACCACGCGCTGCGAGGCCGTCTCGACCCCGATCTCCACCCGGAAGCAGCCCGAGCGATGCAGTTCCTCCATCAACTCGTCGCAAACCGTGTCAAGGCGCGCCACGCAGTAGAACGGCAGCGATTGCCCGCTCTTGCGAAGCAGCGCGCAAATGGCCTGAACCCGGCCAAAATCGGCGGTGAAAACATTGTCGGCAAAGTAGAAGCGCTCAACGCCCCAATCGCGACGCATGTGAAGCACTTCTTCGACCACGGCTTCCGGGGCGCGCGTCCTGTAGGCCCCCTCGTAATTGCCCGCAACACAGAAAACGCACTTCTTTACGCAGCCCCGGCTCGACATGATGGTCCCCGGCCGCCCGTACTCCGACAGGCGAATTCGTCCGCGATCCGGAAAAGGCAATGTGTCCAGATCCGTACGCAAGGACCGGTCTTCCGTGACAACCACCTCGTCCCCCCGTGGAAACGCAATTCCGGCTATGTCGTCCAACTGTCCGTCTTTGTCCACAAAATGACGGACAAGCTCCACCACCGTGTCCTCGGCTTCGAAGCGGGCCACAAGGTCTGCCACGCCGGAACGGAGCAAGGCATCCCATTCGTAGGAGGCGTGGCTTCCGCCCACCACTATCGTCGCCGAAGGGCAGAGGGTGCGGACCAGGCGCGCGGCATCCACCGTCACACGGTATCCCTGCGTAACCAGCGTGAACCCAACCAACCGGGGCTTCAGATCGCGAAGGGTGCGCGCGAGCGCGTCCTGTGGATCCGGCTCTATCCCCAAATCCAGCACTTCGGCGCGGTAGCCGGCCTCCCGAAGACTGGCCGCCAGATAACACAAGCCCAGCGGAGGCGACATGCGAGTGTAGTAAGCATGCTCCGCGGGCGACGGTGCGGGCGGGTTTACCAGTAGAAATGCCGCCTGCTCATTCATGTGTGTTTTCCCTTCGAGCGGTCTCCGCCAAAGTCCTCACCGCGCCGCCGCCGTTTTCGTCCCCCTCCGCAAATCGCAGGCGAATCGGACAGGCCCGGCAGATTGCCTCCGTAAGCCGTCCCTCTTTCATGTTGGATCGTATCGTCCGCGCTCGCAGAGAATTCCAGATCTCCTCCACACTGCCCTCGTAGAGACTTCCCAATCGCGTACGGTTATCAAAGTCAAGAGAACACATCGAGGTCTCGCCGTCCGAGAATATGCTCAGGAGGGTAAAAGGACAGCCCAGGGGACAGGTGCCGGGCTCAGCCTCGTTCTCGCCGGACTCCGCAACCAGTGGAAAACCGCAGACCGTCTTCAACAGCAGGAGCGCCCCCGGGCACAATTCGGTTCGGCATTCCATTTGCCGGGCCGCATTCACGCAGAAGCGACGGATGCTGTCCTCGGGACGAGGGCTCCAAGGAAGCGCGGCCGCGTGTGTAAAACCCCAGTCGGCGATGCGCTCCTTCCACTTTCGATACACCAGCAAGGCGTCTTCGGCATTGTTCAACAGATCGTCGTAGGGTTCTTGCCCGCCGGGCTGGTAAAGGTATTGCAGCTCCAGCCGCCTGTCCCGTCCCCCGGCCCAGAACCGGCCAAAATCGTTCAACGCGTCCATTTGCCGCGTAAGGTCCGTTTCAGAGATGGCCCCCTCGATCCGTCCGATACGGTTCAGGCTCACGGTCATGAGGCGAAGACCCGACGCGGCCAGCGACTCCCACATGGCGCGGCTCAACAGGGTTCCCTTGGTGACCAGGTTGAGCAGGAGGCCCAGCGACCGCCCATGCCGCACGATCTCGCAAATATCCGGGTGGAGCAATGGCTCTCCCATGACATGCAGAAACACCGCCCGTTCAATTCGCATGTAGCCCTGGTATTCGGGATGCTCGTTCTTGTAAAGCGCGATGGCGTCGAGGCAATGCTTGACGCGCGAGAGCGGCATGAATTGCCTCGGACGCGTCATGCGCGAACTGGGACAATAGACGCAGCTTTCGCCGCAGGCGTTGGTCACTTCGAGATGGAACCAGCGTGCCGGCGCCGCGTCGATTTCAATCGCCGCCTTCAAAGGTGCCATTTCCGACTTCAAATCAGTTCACGTACCTTTCCCCGGAAGCGTGCAGGCGTTGCGTGTGCGAAACCGCATGAGCACTCCTCCAGCCTGGCCGCGCGCTATTCCTGTCCTTGGTACCGGCAGGTCAGTGCGCCTTTCTCACCGGCGTAGACCTTGAAAACCTCGAGCCAGTACGAACCGTTGGCAAAACCCATGATTTCCAATCCGTGCGGACCGTTATCGTTCTCCGGCGGACAGTCCACCGCCATATCGAGCACGCCCTCCTCACCTGGGCCCAGGTGGGCTTCTACTTCATGCGCGGTCGAAGAAATCCATTCGCGCGGGCTTCGATGGTGAAAAAGGCCAACCAGGTTCATGGCCAGCGGCGCGGTCGAACTGTTCAGCACACGGATCCGCGCCGTGGCGAGCCGACCTTCCAAGGTGACCTTGGTCAATCGCACTTCCACGGAGGCCATGAACCCGGGACGGTCGAAGCGGCGTCCGCACGGATTGCAGAAGCCCGTCCTGCGCAGAATGCGTTTATCCCAGCATGATTCGAGCGTTTCAATCTCGCAAAGCGGCTCCCCGCACGCATTGCAGTACTCACCGCGCGTGCGCGATACGGGGCGAAACACCTGACGGTAAAGTTGTTCGAAGCGCCAACGCCCCAGGCGTCTGCCCTCGAGGCGCGCGTTTAGCCAGTCTATCGTGTGCCGGCACGCCGCCGATTGAAGACGGCCCCACTGCGCAAGCAACCGGTTGCCCTGTAAAACCTCTTTGACGTGAAGAAATCCTGTTTCGCCCGCAAACCGCAGCCGTTGTACGTGCCCTTCCGTCGCGATGCGCACACCGGCCAATTGCCGGCAAGCCTCGAGTTCCTCGGGCGCCACCCGCATGTCCGCCGCCGCGCCGTGCAGCAAATACTCGAGAAGGCGCGCCTCTCGAGTCATGCCCTCCAGGCAGTCCGCGTTTGTCCCGATGCCGGGCGCTCCTGTTCGAAACCGGCTTATCGTTGCTTCCCGTGTTGCGAGCGCCACGACACCCATTGCCGCGCCCGGCGTCTCGCACAGCGGCGCGAAGGTCACCGGTGCCGCGGACGAGACCAGATAGGGCGCGGGAGACGTTTTCCGTTCGAGTTCCGGGGCGGTGCGTTCCACCGGCGGCGTAAGCTCAATCCGGCACAGGCCAAGGGGAAGCCGTAGCGGCTGCCCGGTGTTCAGGGGGGCGCCGTCCACCTCCGGTATCGACACCGTATTCACGCGGGCATTGGGGTTGCCGAACAGGACAAAGTCGCCCCCCAGTTCCCGCGTGGCCCGATTGAGTGCCGCCACGCACTGGCCCAAGGGCAATCCCTCGTGAACCAGCCCCAGGAATCGAAGCAGTTGGGCCGAGGTCGTCGAAGTCAGCCCCGGACACGTGATGTACGAATGGATTGACGGCGACATCAGGATGCGCGCACCGCCGGTGGTCCAATGGGGGAAGTCTGGCAGATTGTCAAAGATGCCCCAGCACGTCTGAAGGTAGAGCACCTCCGCCTTCAACGAATCAATGCTCAATCGAGGCAGTTGCGGGCGAACGCAGACGCCGCTTCCCGTGCAAAGGTATGAAAGGACGGAACTGTGGCGCTCCCGCTCTCCCGCCGACTCGCGCAGAACAGCCAGATCCGCATCGTTGCAGCACAAGACGCAGGGATCGAAGTTGTAGCAATACCCCCCTCCGTGCGCATAGATCCCAAGCAGCGCCGCCTCCCGTGTCACGAGGTTCTCCACGTCCTCGGCAGGAAAGCCCGAACCCGCCAGCACCTCTACCGAATCGGCGTTGTACGAAAAGCGCTCGGGCGCGGCGGGGTCAAAGATCGCGGTACGGCCCTTGCCCCCGGTCGTGCGCCGGAAGGCCGCTTTCAGCGCCTGCACAATTGCCGAATCCAGGGAAATCGCGTAGAGCAGGCCCACTCCCGCCCCCGAACGGGCGGCCGATTGCTGCAGTCGCATGAACTGCAAACCGGGCGCAAAACTCGGTTCCAGCGCCATTAGAATAGAACCGCCCGAGGCGAGAGCGTCGCCCTCCAGCAAGCGAAGCAACTCCGGCGGTTCCTCGATTTCCCGGAATTCCGCCCCCACGAGCGCGCCAAACAGACGCGCGGCAATTCGACCCGTCCTTCCGGCGCCAACGATCAGGTCCGGAGGAGGATACGGGGCCTCGTCCAGGGTGCAAAAATCGCGCAAGAGCCTTTCAATGCAGCCCAGCCCGTGATCCGTGATCCCGGGGGGAAGCGGAACGTCGACCGGCGGGGAGGTCGCGCCCCCCGCGAAGGCCAGGGCGCGCAAGTCCGACAGCCATTCGTCATGGGTGGCGCATCGGTGCGCGCACAAGCCCCGTTGCCGCGTTGCCACGCTCACCTGCCGACAACACTCTTCAGGCGTCATGCCCTTCGGCCTCCCCTGGGTGGCCTGCTGTTTCCAGTCTTCGCCAGACCAGCAGCGCTCCCACTATAGCCTACACACGCGTAATTGTCAATATGTCTTACACTATTCACCCCCACAAACAACTTGACGTTCATACGCTTTACCAAGCCTGCCGGAAAGCGGTGCAAGCGGACTTACCCATCCTCCTCTCTCGGAACGCCTGGACCGGCGTAACAGAATGGGCCTGCCTGGCTGGGCCGCCCCCCGTCAATGCCGCGTGCGCGGGAATGACGGGGGGCGGCTCTTTCGCAAGTACCCGGGCTTCGTTCCCGTCTTGTTAGGCGCATTTAGAAGGAGCGGCCCTCGCGATGGCACCGTAAATCCCGCCGGGCGCCGACGCTTCACCCGTTCGCCAGAGGGCATTGCTGTAACTACTTATGCCCTGCTATACTCCTTGCCATGAGGCATACACGGCCCGGTGTCAGGCTTGGACAAACGGCACGAACGGCGACCGTGACAAGAGAACAAGCCGCGGCGGGGACGACGCTATTGAAGCAGAGGCTGGGTTGGTGGAATAAGGGCGCGCAAAATGGCTATAGACCCGCGAGAGCTGGGCCGGCGGCTTCTTGAAGACAACTGGCGCCAAAGGAATGCCACGCAAACAGTCCCGGTGCGCGGCGGGAGCATGAGGCCCACCATCGTCAGCGGCAGCAGGGTGGACATTTATTTCACGATGACACCCTGCCTGCGACCGGGCTCGATCGTGTATATCCGGAGCGGCCAAAAACGCATCGTACATCGGCTCGTTGCCACCATCGGTCCCTTTTGCCTGGAACGAGGCGACTTCCGCTTTACCACCTTGAGGATTCGCGCGCGTTGGAACGTCATTGGCAATCTGGTCGCCGTCCGGCCGGCGATCCCCCCAGGGGAAGGCTGCCCAGGCGGGGGGGCCCGGGGCAATTGCGCAGTGCCAACGCCGGCATCCCGGCCGATGTTATAGCCGGACGGGCCTCTGCGCCACGGCGTTCAGATTTCCGGCGGGTTCGCCGGCACACGGGGTGGTGACACGGAAATGCCGGAGCTCGAAGCCTGCCGCGGCGACCTCCGCGAGGATGCCCCTCCAATGCTCGATGCGGCGGGTCGGAATCCAATCTTTGGCGCCGATGCGGCGCAAGCCTTCACAGTTGCACCCCTCTGGAGCGGGTATGTGCAAAGTTCCCCCGATGACACGCTGTCCGGGAAAAGCCTCCTTGCACTGGATGCGGTCGATGGGTGCGCACATGCTCTGTACGACAAAGACACCGCCGGGTTTGAGAAGCCGGAAGGCGTTTGTCAGGAAGCCCTGGCGGTCCTCCTTGTTGACGAGACAATGCAGGCAATGAGCATCCACGGCGAGGTCGAACGTGCCGAGTCCGCCGGTCAAGGGGCGGCACAGATCGGTTCGACGAAAGCGCAGCGGCAGCCCGCGGGACTGTTCGCGCGCCAAGGCAATCGCGGTAGCGCTGACGTCCAGTCCGATTCCGGTAAAACCGCGGCCGCAGAGCCACCGGAGCATGGGGCCGGTTCCGCAGCCCAGTTCAAGCGCATTCCCGGACTTCGGCGCCCAGGCCTGGTCCATCACCCACGTCAGGAAATCGGTGACCTCGGGCTCGATCTCGGAGCCGTAGTTTCCCGTTCCCTCGTTCCACGAGCGCGTACCCGCGCGTCGAAGGTTGCGATACACGTTTTCGTGCAGTTCGTAAGCCTTCCCCACCGTTCGAACCCCTCCTGTCGAAAGCACCCC
>JAVEWL010000160.1:0-9554 GCA_034004565.1 FCB group bacterium
AAATGGATTCCGGGATGGTGCAGCACGGAGGTGATGACAAAGCCAATCACAACAACAAAAGGCAACGCCACAGCAAAGACATAGGGCAAAGCCACGAGGTAGTGCCACGGCCGAACCGGCCTCGCCGCGCGGTCCACCGGCACACAGTACGCCGGATGGTACACCATGAGCCCGTACACGAAAAGCCACTGCGGAAACTGCAAGAGCGTCGCCGGACTCCCCGAGTACAAGGCCTCCGCCGTCGTGCCCACGACCCCGAAGAGCACGAAGATCGCAAAAGGCGTAAACGCATACCGCCCAAGCAGAAATGCGACCCCAATGAATAGCGGCACAAACATCACCACGCTGTGCAGCGCCACCACATCAAGCCAGTTCGCCGAAGCCGTGATGTAGGCCTCACCCACTTTCACCCCGAACAACGGCGCCAGGTTGGTCATCGTGACGGTAATCGCTTCCTCAATAAGCGCCAGCACCGTCGCGAATAAGACAAACTTGGTCTTCCACCCGCCCGGCAATCCGCGCACATACCCGCACACCGGCTCGCGATACCGGACCATCAGCCCCCCGCCCAAGAACACCCAGAGGACGATGAGACCGCCCGCCATGCCAATGACCGCGCGCGCATTCGGCTTGTGGTAGCTGTCGACGAAGATCAGCGTCGTCATCACCACGAGCAACGTCGCGAAGCTCCCCACGAACCACTTCTTCACATCAATCTTCATCCGCGCATTCCCGCCCTTCAATCGAAAATCGAAAATCGAAAATGCGTACCGCCTCATTTCACCTTGGACGGACCATTAGTGGATGTCGTATTCCTTGAGCTTGCGATACAGCGTCCGCAGGCCAATCCCCAGCACGCGCGCGCAGGCCTCTTTGTTGAACGCGCAGAACTTCATCGTCTCCTCGATGACGATCCGTTCGACCTCGCTCATCGGCGTCCCCGTGGGAATCCGTATCTCGCTCACGTCGGGCGTCGTATGCCGGCGCACCGGCTCCGGGATGTCGGCGGTATCAAGCGGGCGGCTGTTGCGCCCCATGATGACCATCCCCTCGATGATGTTCTTCAGTTCGCGCACGTTGCCGGGCCAGTCGTAGCGCATCAAAACATCGACCGCATTCCGGGCAACCCCGTCAATCGCCTTGCCATTGGCCTCGTTGGCCTCGTTCAGGAAGTAGTTTACGAGCAGCGGAATGTCCTCGCGCCGTTGCCGCAACGGCGGCACGTCGATGGTCACCACGCGCAGCCGATAATAGAGGTCCTCCCGAAACGTCCCTTTCTCCACCATCTCCTCAAGCGGCCGGTGCGTGGCGGCAATGAGCCGCACGTCGACCGTCCGGGTCCGCGAATCGCCCAGCCGCTCGAACTGCTGGTGCTCCAGCACGCGCAACAGTTTCGCCTGCAGCGCAAGACTCAGCTCGCCGATCTCGTCCAGGAATAAGGTGCCCGTATCGGCCAGCTCGAAGCGCCCCTGCCGGGTGTGGGTCGCGCCCGTGAAGGCCCCCGCCACGTGCCCGAAGAGCTCGCTTTCCACCAGCGCCTCCGGGATGCTCGCGCAGTTCAGCTTCACAAACGGCGCATCCCGCCGGGGACTGTTGTTGTGAATCGCAAGCGCGATCAGATCCTTGCCGGTCCCCGTCTCCCCACGGATCAGCAGCGTCGCCTTCGTCGGCGCAATCTGCCGGACCGCGTTGTAGACCTTCACCATCTGCGGCGACTTGCCCACGAGGTTGCCCAGCCCAAACCGCTCGTCCAGCCGCCGCTTCAACTCGTACTGCTCGAGCACGAGCCGCTGTTGCCCGATGCCCCGCTGAATCACCGCCTCGAGCTTGCCGAGATTGATGGGCTTGGTCTGAAAGTCGTAGGCCCCCTGGCGCATCGCCTCGGTGGCGAGCTCGACGTCCGGTTCCTCGGTGATGAGCACTACGCAGACTTCCGGGTTACGGTCCTTGGCCACCGCCATCAACCGCATTCCATTAATCCGATGGCTGTTGAGTTCGGTGACGAGGGTGTCGAAAGGCCGCGAGTCCAGCAGGTTGTATGCCTTCTCACCGTCGTCGACCCATTCCACTTCGTATTGGCGCGCCACAAAATACGCCATAATGGCACGCGCGACGGTGGGATCGCGGTCCACCAGCAGCATCGAAGCGGCAGGAGTGTCAGAAGGCATGGCGAAGCGTTGCTCCTACTCAGCATTCCCAAGGACAACACGCCTTCGCGGCGGCGAGAAATGCGGCGAAGTATACCCCGATCCGACCGCGCCGTCAAAACTCGGCGGCCCGTTTGTCAGGCGGGTCCGCGATTTCCCCACGGGCGCATCGACAGGGCGAGGCCCGGCGCGCCGGAACAGGACGCAGCGGAAACCGGTGCCGGTGCCATATCATTCGGATGCAAAAAGTCCGGATTTAGGGTATGCTGAGAATGCCGAGGGGGGCAGCCACGGCAAAGGGGGGATGAATGCGAGCGTTCACGGTACGCATGTGGGTACTGGCGCAATTGGTCGCGGTCGTTCTGGCGATCTCCATCGAGGAAATCGCCGGACGGTTAAGAGGCGCGCATCGCATCACCGACGCGATAGCCCACTTGGGGACGGCAATCGCAATCGCCATGCTGCTCGCTCTGCCCACCTTCATCGTCATCACGCGAATCCGCAGCATGCCCATCAAGATTACCTTTGTAGTGGGCGTGTTCGTGCTGATCCTCCGTCAATTGCTCGAGGCGTTTCCCGGTGTTATCCCCCTCCTCGATGCGGCCTTTGCCATGGAATCGTTTGTGACCGGGTTCGGCGTGGGCTTCATCTTGCTGGCCATTTACAGCGCGGTAATCGAGCTCGCCACGACACGGGAAAACCTTCGAGCCGAAGAGAATCGATTCGGCAAGTTAATTCAAACCGCCCAGGAAGCCGTAGCGATTCTGGACCCGCAAAGCCGCCTCTCCTTCGTCAACCTCAAATTCACCGAGATGCTCGGCGTGCCCGCGGAAGCGATCCTGGGCCGGCACCTGCATGAGTTCATTTCGACAACCCAACTCCCCGCATGCCTGCGGGACCAAGGCGGGCAAAACCGGGACACTTCGGCCCATTTCGAATGCCAGGTCCGGGTTGCGGACGGCAAAGACCTGGACCTGCTCGGCGCCGCCACGGTGCTGCTCGACCACCAGGGCCGCTCGCTCGGCGCGTTCATTATGCTCACCGACGTCAGCGCACTTAAGCGCGCGGAATCCGCCCTGCGCGCCAGCGAACGCAACTACCGCGAGATCTTCAACGCCACAAACGAGGCCATGATTATCCTGAGCGCCGAGGGAGACATCCTCGACGTGAATTCGCGCACGTGCGAGTTGTTCGGCGTGGACCGCCCAAAGGCGCTAACCTCTTCCCTGGGCGATTTTGATGGAGCGGTATCGCCCGCGCTGCGTGCCAGCGGCGCGCAATGGGCTCTCGGGGTGCTCAAGGACGGCCCGCAACTCTTCGAGTGGGTCATTCGCGGCAAGAAGGGTCAGCCCCTGTGGACCGAGGTGGCGTTACGCACCTCGACCCTCGGCGATCGCCAGTGCATCATCGCCGCGGTGCGCGATGTGGGCGAGCGCAAGCAACTCGAGGACCAACTGCGGCAGGCTCAGAAGATGGAGGCCATCGGCCAGTTGGCCGGGGGCATCGCCCACGACTTCAACAACCTGCTCCAGGTCATCAACGGGTATTCGGACATCTCTCTCGAGGAAGGCGAATGCGACCCCGCCACGCGCGAAGCGCTCCAGCAGATCCGGCGCGCGGGAGAAAGCGCCACGCGGCTGGTGAGCCAGATGCTGGCGTTCAGCCGGCGCCAGGTGCTCCGGAAGGAACACCTCGACCTGAACGAAGTCATCGGCGGCCTGCTGAGGATGCTCCACCGGGTCATCGGCGAGCACATTCGAGTCGGCTTCGTGCCCGGCCCGCACATTCAGGCCGTCTACGCCGACCGCGGCCAGGTCGAGCAGGTGCTGATGAATCTCGCCGTGAACGCGCGCGACGCCATGCCCGGCGGCGGCTCGCTCACGATCGAAACCCAGGACGTGGTACTGGATGCCGAGTATTGTCATGCCAATTCCTGGGCGCGGGAAGGGCACTTCGTGTTGATCAGCGTCGGCGACACCGGGCACGGCATGGACAGGCACACCCTTTCGCACATCTGGGAGCCTTTCTTTACGACCAAGGAAGTGGGCAAGGGCACGGGCCTGGGGCTTGCCACCGTGTACGGCATCGTGCGCCAGCACGACGGCATGGTCCACGTCTACAGCGAACCCAACCGTGGGACGGTGTTCACGGTGTACCTGCCCGCGCACGCTTGCGCCCCCCCCGCCAACGCCGTGCCCGAGAACGCGGATCTTCACGGCACCGGCGAGACCATCCTCCTGGCGGAAGACAACGAGATGGTATGCAAGTTAACGAGGCAGATGCTCGAGCAGGCCGGCTACAAGGTCATCACCGCGCGCGACGGTATGGAAGCCGTTCGCCTTTTTGAAGACGAAGGCGCGCACGTGGATGTCGCACTGCTGGACATTGTCATGCCGGGCCTTGGAGGTCATGCGGTTTACGAGAGTGTCAAGGACCGTTTTCCAAACGTTCGCTTCTTGTTTTCCAGCGGGTACAGCTTGGGGGTGATCCAAACGGGCCCCGCGGGCACCGGTGAATTGGATTTGATCCAGAAGCCGTTCAAGCGTGTCGAGTTGCTGAGCCGAATCCGGCAGATAATCCAGACCTGACCGCTGAATCCCAATGCGCAATCCCGTCATGGCGTTGCGGATTGGGGAACCGCGGCGAGGCACTCCGCCTCAGGCCTGAAAAGCTCCTTCCTGAGACCTGTTCCCTGGCCTGCCAAGGGACCGGGCCAGCGCTTGGTGGCTTTGCGCATCCAGGCAAGAATCTTCGTTCCTCTGATTTGAGTAGTGACTTATTCACGCACATGGATTATTATTGGTGCCGGGAGTGGGACTGTGGAAATGGGGATGCGGTACCATGCAGCGGTTTTCGACCACGAAAGCGATTGCCTTTCAGTTGGGGGCGGTCATACTTGCGATCGCGCTGAACTTTGCCGCCGACTATCTTGAAAGCCGGCAGATCATCATCGATACGACCTCCCGTTTGATGACCCTGATTTCGATTCTGGCCTTGCTTGCTCAACCGTCGTACGTCATGCTGCGCGTCACCAAGAACAATGCCATTCGTTTTTCCTTTTTCCTCGGCGGCTTCCTGATGTGCTTCTACCACATCCTGCGTATCGGCGAACGCCACATCTTCACCGAACTCAGCGGCCCGGCGCTCGATGCGCTTCATCTGCTCAACTCCACCTGCACTTTCGCCGGCGTAGGATTCATTCTGTCTTCCCTGTACCTGGCGGTCTTGAACTCGGCCAATTCCGAGGCGAGTCTGCGGGTGGAGGAAGAACGGTTCCGCAAGCTCGTCGAGACCGCGCACGAGGCGATTGCCATTCTCGATTCGAAGCTCTACTTCGTCTTCGTGAACCCCCGCTTTGCCGAGACGCTTGGGGTTTCCGCACAATCGATCGTGGGCCGGCACCTGCACGATATCCTCTCCCCTCAGAACCTGCCGGAGGAGTTGCGCGAACGCACGCTGGCCAGCGCCAATTTTTCCGTGCGGTTCGAGAGCGGCCTGCGGCTTCCCAGCGGCGTTACGCTGCACATGCTCGGGTCGGCGGCGGGCCTGGGCGATCCCCGCGAGGCCTATCACGGCACCTTTATCATGTTGACCGACATCACCGCGCTGAAGCAGGCCGAAACCGCGCTGCGCGACAGCGAACAGAACTACCGCGAGATTTTTGACGCCGCGAATGAAGGGCTTATCATCTTCGACCTCGACGGCCGGATCCTGGACATCAACAAGCGTACGAGCGAGCTCTTCGGCATTGAACGGGAAGATGCCCTCAATTTATCGATTAACGACTTCAACAACGTGAGCCCCGCGCGTCCGCACGAAGAGGCGGTGGAGTGGCTACGAAAGTCGCTCCACGAGGAAACCCAACTGGTGGAGTGGAACGTTCGCAGCCGCCAGGGCCGCGTGTTCTGGACGGAGGTTGCGCTGCGGGCTTCGAACATCGGCGGGCGCCGTTGCGTGATTGCGGCCGTGCGCGACATCAGCGAACGCAAGCAGCTCGAAGCGCAATTGCAGCAGGCGCAGAAGATGGAAGCCGTGGGCCAGTTGGCCGGCGGCGTGGCGCACGATTTCAACAATCTCCTCCAGGTGATTAACGGCCACTCCGACTTCGCGCTGGAGGAATCGTCTTACGACGCGCGAACCCGGGAAGCGCTCCTCGAGATCCAGCGCGCCGGACAAAGCGCCACCCAACTCGTGCGGCAGTTGCTCGCATTCAGCCGTCAGCAGGTCTTGAACAAGGAGATCCTGGACCTCAACGAAGTGATTGGGAGCACCATTACGCTGCTCCACCGGGTTATCGGCGAGCACATCCAGATCGCGTACGTACCCGGCCGCAAACTCGAGACCATCCTGGCCGATCGCGGCCAGATGGAGCAGGTTCTGATGAACCTCTGCGTGAACGCGCGCGACGCGATGCCCACCGGCGGCACAATGACGATCGAAACGGGCATGACCAACTTCGATCGGGATTTCTGCCAGGCGCACTCCTGGGCGAAAGAGGGCCAGTTCGTGCAGGTCACCGTCAGCGATACCGGCGGCGGCATGGATCCCCAGACGCTCGCGCGCATATGGGAACCTTTCTTCACCACCAAGGAGGTTGGCCGGGGCACGGGCCTGGGACTCGCGACCGTGTACGGCATCGTGCGCCAGCACGACGGCATGGTGCATGTCTACAGCGAACCCGACAAGGGAACCGTCTTCAAAATCTATCTGCCGGCCGCCCGAAAGGCACTCCGGACTCCCCCCGCGTCGGCCAAACCGGCATTGCGCGGCGGCAGCGAGACGATTCTCCTGGCCGAGGATAACGAGATGGTGCGAAACATCACCAAGCGTATTCTCGAACAGGCGGGCTACCAGGTGATTACCGCCCGGGACGGGCTCGAAGCGCTCGAGATCTTCGAGCGTGAAGGCGACACGATTACGCTTGCCCTGATGGATATGGTGATGCCCGGATTGGGCGGATACGCCGTGTCGGAGAAGGTGCGGGAGCGCTTCCCGCAGGCCCGCTTCCTCTTTGCCAGCGGCTACAGCGCCGACATGGTCCAGACCGGACTCGTGAACAACGAGGGCTTCGAACTCATTCAAAAACCTTTCAAGCGCAGCGACCTGCTGGAGCGCGTGCGAAAGGTGATCGAGACGGGGTAGGGCCTCCGGCAAGGCGGGTGCGCAACTCTTGAACCCCTCTAGTCGACGTGCTAGAATTGTGCGGGTTAATTAGCAATGGGGTGTCGAAAATATGCGTAAGATTCTGGGGTGCCTGGTACTGGCCGTTCTCGTGTCCACGTTGGGTTGCGCTCGCGCCGCCCGCGACACGTCTGGCTTTGCCATGACCGATTCCGCAGTCGTCAACGCGCCGCTCGAGCAGACGTGGACCGCCACGCGTGAAGTCTTGCAGGACCACAAACTCGAGATCTACACGCGCGACAAGCGCGGCCGCTTTGTGGCCTATTCGGACATGAACCGTCAGTTAATGCTGGTGCCCCACCGCCAGGAATACACCATCACGCTGGAACCGCAAGACTCCTCCACCAAGGTGACCATCCAGACGCTTAGACAGGTCTATGGCGTCACCCTTCTCACCTACCCGGACTGGCACGCCCGAAAGACTTCGGACAACGCGGAAGCCGTGGCGCTGCTCCAGGACATTCAGGCGAAAGCCACAGGCCAGGAACCCACCGCACCGGCTGCGGAAGCGCCTGCGGAAGAGACGGGGAATAAAGGCTAACCGCCTCCCGTTTCTTGTCTAGAAGTGCGATTACACCTGGGAAGAGCGCAATATCGGCCTCTCCAAACAGTGTTGATATCTGTGCTAAATACTGGAAAATCAGGGCTTTAATTGCCCTCCCTCCACTCCGGTGTTATAATCGCATTGGAACTCAACCTAAACAGGTGACGCTATGTTATCACTCGTTGAAGTGAGATGTCCGCACTGTGGCGCCAAAGGCCAAATCGTTATGCCACCCCTGGGTGCGATTATCATAGGTCCCTGCCCAAAATGTGACGAACTTTTGATTGTCTTTTGCGGACAGGTGCTACCCCTCGAAAAAGACATCGTGATGAACGGCACCCCCCGCGAAAAGCACGAACATCTGATGGCCGTGCTCACGGACTTTCTGGAAGACCGCGTGGCAGACCTTGTTCGGCAAACCACTCCCGCGCCGGAAGAGGACGAGCAAGACGAGTCCTATGACGATATCGAGATGACTTCCGACGCCACGGAACTGGCGGACCTCGAACCCGAGATAGAGAATATCAGCCAACCGGAAATTGATCAGTTCAAGCAGGTCGACTTGAACCTACTGGATAACCGGGATTACTTCAAGGCCGTCTTCGGATAGGCCCCAAGCTGTAGCAGCGCAACAACGAGACAGTTTAGTCAAGAGTTTGACTTCACCCGATCGCGATGCTATACTCCCAATCACTTGACGCGGGGTGGAGCAGTCTGGTAGCTCGTTGGGCTCATAACCCAAAGGTCGTAGGTTCAAATCCTACCCCCGCTACCAATTACCTCTCAGGGACTTGCAGCGAAATCTGCAAGTCCTTTTTTTATTTGATTCGGCGAACGGCCTACGGTTGAAACAGTTCTTCCTCGCGAATCGCCTCCATCGCCTCCTCAATCGTCAAATCCTCATACAGTTGCCACCATTGGCCGGTGTGTCGCATATACGCAAGGTTGAATCGGCCGTTGTGGCGATATTCCAGGCGAGTAAATGGAGCATCGAAGTACGGCGAGATCGCGTTCGGGCCGGGGCTGGCGTATTTCGACGCGAAATAGAAAAAGCGCCCGCGCCATTTGGTCGTGATGTCTACGATGTAATTGAAGTCGGATTTCTCGGGTGGGGGTTCGATGTGCCTCGGCTTCAGTTCCGAATCCACCAATGCCTGCGCCTTTGCGCATACCTCGGCCTTGACCGCCGGCGGAGCACTCGAAGGCTTCTCCCGCACCCATACCCACTGCCGGCCCTTCGGCGTCGCCTTCTTCTTCATTTGACCTCTTCCTCGCACATGAATGCTCTTTACGCAAAGAACACTCTCCATGCGCGGTCTTATGTAACCCCGAATTCCATTCGGGGCATTGGTCCTTCAAATGCAAAGCCCCCGAATGGGAATTCGGGGTTACATAAGACCGGGACATGAATGGCGCTTACGTAATTGTAGCGCTGACCTCCAGGTCGGTCATAGAAACAAGAAAGCCGACCGCAGGGAGGCCTTCGCTATCTCTTCGGGTTCTCAAACAGTACAAGGAGGCTTTGTTTCCATATATTCATTGGCCAGAATTCGTTATGGCCCCGCGGGTGAGGAATTGCAAATCAAACTTTACCTTGCTAAATTCACATTGGGCAATGTAATAACTGCGTAGTGGGGAAGTCAATGGGGTGTCTTGGGGTAGTATGCTCACGCTGCTTCGCT
>JAVEWL010000161.1:0-9540 GCA_034004565.1 FCB group bacterium
GCGGGGCTGGTTTCCTGGAGGATTCGGCGAACGAGGGTTGCGAGCTGGTCGGGGGTGAAGGGCTTGGGGAGGATGGGGGCGGCGCCTTCGGCAGACCCGATTTCGGCCAGGAAGCGGTCGGCGTGGCCGGTCATGAAGATGACGCGCAGATCGGGGCGGTGGCGCAGGGCGTGGGCGGCGAGTTCGGGGCCGTACATGCCGGGCATGATAACGTCGGATACGAGGAGGTCGAGGGGGCCGGTGTGTCCTTTGATGACGGCGAGTGCTTCGGCGCCGCTGCTGGTTTCGAGGACGGTGTAGCCTTGGCGGCGCAGGACGCGGCACACGAGGCTGCGCACGATGTCTTCGTCTTCGGCGACGAGGATGGTTTCGCCGCCGGCCTGGGGCTGTGCGGTGCTGCTGGCGGCGGGGGGGGCTTCGTCGGTGCAGTCGGCCACGGGGAGGAGGACTCGGAAGATGGCGCCGCCGCCGGGGCCGTTTTCGAAGGTGACAAGGCCGCCGCTTTGGCGGACGATGCCGTAGACGGTGCAGAGGCCGAGTCCGGTGCCTTTTCCTTCTTCCTTGGTGGTGAAGAAGGGCTCGAAGATGTGTGGGGCGACGTCTTCGTGGATGCCGCTGCCGGTGTCGCTTACGGAGAGATCGAGGTAGTCGCCGGCCAGTAGCGCGCCCGGCGCGTTGAGTTGATTTGGGTTCTCGATTCGCACGGCGCGCGTTTCGAGGATGAGCCTTCCGCCCGAGGGCATTGCGTCGCGGGCGTTGACGACGAGGTTGAGCATGACTTGTTCGATTTGGCCCGGGTCGGCGCGTAGCGGGCGCAGGTTGGGCGCTAGGCGGCTTTCGAGCCGGATATCTTCGCCGATGAGCCTGCGTAGCATTTTTTCCATGCCGCGGACGGTTTCGTTGAGATCGAGGACGCGGGGCTGGAGCACTTGCCGGCGGCTGAAGGCGAGGAGTTGGCGTGTGAGCGATGCGGCGCGTTCGCCGGCGCGTTTGATTTCGCGGACTTCTTCCTGAAGGGGGTCGTTGGCGTGCAATTGGCCGAGGAGGAGGTCGGTGGAGCCGAGGATGGCCGTGAGCAGGTTGTTGAAGTCGTGGGCGACGCCGCCGGCGAGGCGGCCGACGGCTTCGAGTTTCTGGGCCTGGCGGAACTGGGCCTCGAGCTGCTGGCGTTCGGAGACGTCTTCCATGATGGCGACGAAGTGGGTGATTTCGTTTCCTTCGGCGCGCAGCGGGGTGATGCTGAGTTGTTCGACGTAGCTTGTTCCGTCTTTGCGGAGGTTCACGAGCTGCCCGCGCCAGACTTGTCCGCTCAAGACGGTTTCCCACATGTGGCGGTAGAAGGTGTCGTCCTGTTTGCTGGAGCGTAGGACGCGGGGGTTTTGTCCGATGATCTCGTAGCGGGTGTAGCCGGAGATGCGCTCGAATGCGGGGTTGACGTATTGGATGAGGCCTTGGGCATCGGTAATGAGAATGGCCTCGGCGGCCTGTTCGACGGCGGTGGCGAGGCGGACGCGTTCCTGTTCGGCGCGCTTTCGTGCGGTGATGTCGCAGAAGGAGACGGCCACGCCGTCGTTCATGCGTATGGCCATGTTTCGGTACCAACCGAAGACGCCGTCGGCTTCGTATCGGAGTTCCTCTTCGTGGGGGGCGCCGGTTTTGATTACCCGGATGTATTCCGCGAAGAGGATGGAGTGTGTCTTGACGCTCGGGAAGGCTTCGGTGAAGCGGCGGCCGATGAGTTGCCGGTCCATGAGGCGTTCGGCGGAGGGGTTGGCGTAGTCGATGACGAAATCGTGTATGTTGTGATCGGCGTCGCGCAGTGCGCGGAGCACCATGAATCCGTCGGGCGACAATTCCTGGGCGGCGCGGAACAGTTCTTCGCTTTGGCGGAGGGCTTCTTCCGCGGCCTTACGCTGGGTGATGTCGGTGGCCATGGCGATGACGAAAAGGGGTTGTCCGTTTTCGTCGCGCACGAGGGACTGGGCCTCGTTGCACCAGATCTCGGCCCCGTCCTTGCGGATGTAGCGCCGCTCGCCGTGGAGGCTGTCCCGCTTGCCGTCGAGGAGTTCCTGTTCGGCCTTCAGATTGTGCTTGGCATCCGCAGGATGGTGGATGACGCTTGGCGGCAGGGCGCGGTATTCTTCCGAGGAATAGCCGAGGAGGGTTTCCGCGGCGGGATTCAACGCGCGGCAGGACCCGTCCAGGTCGACGATGGCGATTCCCATGGGGGATTCGCGGAACACGGCCTCGAAGCGCTGGATGCTTTCGCGCAACGCGGCTTCGGCCTCGGCGCGCTGGCGAATTTCGCTGCGCAGTCGCGCATTGGACTCGGTGAGTTCCGCAGTGCGATCGGTGACGAGGGATTCGAGGTGCTGGCGGTAGGCGGCGAGTTGTTCTTCGGCGTCTCGGCGCGCGGTGACGTCTTCGACGCGGGTACCGAGGCATTCGAAGTTGCCGTCGGGATCGCGCATGGCGCGCACGGTCATACGGGTGTAGATGGCACGCCCGTCTTTGTGAAGCAAACGAACGTCAAGGCTCTTGGCATCGATCTCACCTATGACCAGGCGCTGGAAGTATTCAATGCACATGCCGACATCGTCCGGGTGCGTGACCTGCTCCCAGGGGATTTCCATGAATTCGGCGCGGGTGTACCCCAGCATCCGGCACAGGGTGTCGTTGACTTCGATGAAGCGTTTTTCGGGCGAGGTAATGGCGGCGCCCAGGAGCGGCGACTCGAAGTAGCCGCGGAGGCGCTCTTCGCTTTTGCGCAGGGTGCCGGCGAGCTCTTCGTATTGCGCGACTTGTTCCTGGAGTTGGGCGTTTGCGGCGACGAGCGCATCCTGGGTTTGCCCGGCCTCTTCTATGTGGGCGAGGGCTGCCAGGTCGCCTTCGATGCTGACTCTAAACTGGCCGAGAAGGCGGAAGTAGGTGTCGGAAAAGGCGTTGGGTTTCTTGTCGAGCGCGCAGAGGGTACCGAAGACACTGCCGTCCGGCCACAGCAGGGGATAGCCCAAGTAGGAGATCAGGCCCAGTTCCACATCGAGGCCGTTTTTCCATTGAGGGTCGTCCAGTGCGTTCTGGACGTGGAGCGGATGGCGGGTACCGATCACGGTTTCGCAGTAGATGCGTGGGCTTCGTTGTTCTTTGTGGCCCTGCTTGAAGGGGTTCTCCGTATTGGCGTTCGCGGCGATAATCTCGCCGTCGTGTTTCCAGAATCGGACGACCAGTCCGGCCGGGACGCCGAGTATTTCCGCCAGCAGTTCCACGATGGACTGCCATTTGGCGACGATTTCGGGCGGAATGGGGGCGGAATTGAGCTTGGGGGTATTGGCGTGCGGATGGCTCAAGGCGCAAGCCTCCTTTGCCGGCCTGCCGGTCGAAAACGCCTGTTTCCTCCCAGCGGGCCGATGTGAAGAAGGACGCGCCTTGGAGCGGCGGGTTTAGCCGTGGCAAGGCAGTAGACCTGCCCTGTCCCGTTTACCTTCCGCTCCGGTGCCGTCATCACGATTAGGTGCAATCGCGATCCCAATGCCCACTTCCTATCGCACCGGCGTTTCGGTGAAATGACCAACTTATCACCGGTGTCAACAATTACACTACCAATGACGAATTGTATCAGGAAGGATTGAATACGGCAAGCGCCTTGTTTATACGGGCTATTTCCTTGAGAAACGCGGAATTCTTGACTTCTGGTCGAGCGGATTTGGCCGATTCCTGGGAGATGTCGTGTTATAATTCGCCGCTGCTGTAGTGTCGCGAGCGCTGTGTGGCCTCGAACGGAGCAGATTCTCGAGCGAATGGGATATTTAATGAAATCAGGTATTTGTGCCGGTTTGTGTGCCGTGTTGTTGCTGGGAGCTTTCGGCTGTGGATCGAAGGACACGCGCGTGGAGCAGAACACGCGCGCGGGCATTCTGGATTACAACAATGGGGTGGAACCGCAGGACCTTGACCCGCAAATCACGGTTGGGTTCAACGAGCACAAGGTGCTGTCGGCGCTGTTCGAGGGCTTGACGGATCTGGAGCCGAAGACGTTGCAGCCGATTCCGGCGACTGCGGAGTCGTGGACCGTTTCGGACGACGGCAAGGTGTATACGTTCAAGATTCGAACGAATGCGAAGTGGTCGGACGGGGCGCCGCTGACGGCCGAGGACTTCGTGTATTCGTGGCAGCGGATTCTGTCGCCGGGGCTGGCGAGCGAATACGCGTACATGCTGTTTTGCATCGAGAACGGGGAGGCATTCAACAAGGGGACGTTGAAGGATGCATCGCAGATTGGCGTGAAGGCGCTGGATGCGCGGACGCTCGAGGTGCGCTTGGTGAATCCGACGCCGTATTTCCTTTCGATGCAGGTGCACAATTCGTTCTTTCCGGTGCGGAAGGCGGCGGTGGAGAAGCACGGGCGCATGGACGAGCGCGGGACGCGGTGGACGCGGCCGGGGAACCTGGTGGGGAACGGTCCGTTCCGGTTGGAGGATTGGCGTCCGAACCAGTATGTGAAGACGGTGCGGAACGAGCATTACTGGGATGCGGGGAAGGTGCGGTTGAACGGGATCACCTTCTATCCAATCGAGAGTTCGCTGACGGAGGAGCGGAGTTTTCGCGCGGGCGACCTGCATTTGACGAGTACGGTGCCTATTCAGAAGATTGCGGTGTACCGGAAGGAGAATCCGAAGCTGATGCGGATCGATCCGTTTTTCGGGTCGTATTTTTACCGGCTGAACGTAACGCGTAAGCCTTTGGACGATGTGCGCGTTCGGCGGGCGCTTTCGCTGGCGATCGACCGGGAGTCGATCGTGAGGGATGTGACGAAGGGCGACGAGCGGCCGGCGTATTTCTTCACGCCGCCGGATACGGCGGGGTATACGTGCCGCACGATGGTGGCGGAGAATGTGGAGGAGGCGAAGCGGCTGCTTGCGGAAGCGGGGTATCCGGATGGGAAGGGTTTCCCGTCGATTGAGATTAAGTTCAACACGCTGGAATCGCACAAGAGCATCGCGGAAGCGATCCAGCAGATGTGGCGCAAGCACCTGGGCATCGAGGCGACGCTGGTGAACGAGGACTGGAAGGTCTACCTGAGCTCGATGACGAACCTGGATTACGATGTGACGCGGTCGACGTGGATTGGGGATTATTTCGACGCGATGAATTATCTGGAGTGCTTTGTGACGGGCGGGGGGAACAACCGCACGGGGTGGTCAAACGCGAAGTACGACGAGTTGATCAAACAGGCTGCGGCGACGCTGGATTCGGCGCAGCGGCTGGAATTGTACCAGCGGGCGGAAGCGATCTTGCTGGACGAGCTGCCGATTGTGCCGATTTATTTCATGACGCGGCCGTATTTGATTTCGCCGGATGTGAAGGGGTGGGAGCCGAGTATTCTGGGGCAGGTGATTTATAAGGAGGTGTATTTGGAGCCGGCGCAATAGAGCGAACTCCATGGACCTTATGGACTGTATGGACTTGATGGACCCGGTGTGGCTGAGCGTTGGAACCGAGGTTGGGTTCCGTTGTAGTATTGGATGTATTCCGGGGTTGGGTAGATGCTCGGGCGTTGGTCGCCCGTTGGTTGAGAGAGCAGGGAACAAGCTGGCCGGGTTGCCTGTTTCAGAATGAGAAACGGAGGAGAATCCATGAGCAATGCGACCGAATTGACCGGTGCGAATTTCGACACCACCGTCTCGTCAGGCGTAACCCTTATCGACTTTTGGGCGGAATGGTGCGGACCGTGCCGTATGATGACGCCGGTTATCGACGAACTTGCAGGTCAGTACGACGGCAAGGCCAAGGTCGCCAAGGTCAACGTGGATAACGAGCAGGACCTGGCGATGAAGTTCAACGTTTCGAGCATTCCGACGTTTTTGGTCGTGCGCGACGGCGAGGTGAAGAACCGCTTCGTGGGCGTGACGTCGAAGACGGAATTGGCGCAGGCGATTGATGCCGCGATGGGCTGAGGGCGCGGATGCAGCGTTGATGCTGATTAAATGAATACGTCGCAATAGTGCGGCGGTTGGATACGGGTATTCCGGGGGCAGGCAACTGCCCCCGTTTCATTTCAGGCGGGCCGTCGAATGTTTACGTTTGTTTTCATCTTATCGGGGGCGGTGCTGGGGTACATGACGGCGGTCATGTTTTTCGGGGCGAACGAGACCGGATCGGCGTTGGGGGGACGGCTTGCGATGGGGGTGATCGGCGGGCTGGTGGGGCTGTGGGCGTCGTCGCTGATTGGCGGGCGGGTGCCGATTACGTGGGCGGCCGAGGTTACGCAGGTGAAGTCGTCGAAGCGTTTCGAGGAACTGCTGGAGGCGTCGAAGGGCAAGCCGGTGCTGGTGGAGTTCTATGCGAACTGGTGCATGCCGTGCCGGAGCAGCGCGAAGCATCTGAATGCGCTGGCGAAGGAAGGGCGGGCGGTCGCGGTGGTGAATATCGATGAGCAGGCGGGGCTGGTGCAACGGTATTCGATTATGGGTGTGCCGACGGTGTTCGTGTTGTACGGGGGCGAGGTTCAGGGGGAAGTGAGCGGGTCTCTTTCGGAAGGGGAGTTGCGGGAGATGATGGAGAGCGTGCTGCCGAAGAGTGCGTAAAGTCGCGCGGTTGTGCGACTCCTTTCTGATTTTCAGCGGCCAATTGCCGGATGCCGACTACCGATTACGATTACGAGTACGAGCACGAAGAAGAATCGATTACGAGCACGATTACGAGCACGAGCACGAGAAGACGATGATGGAGGTGCCCTGCGATGGCGGATGCTGTTGTGATCACGGGGGCTTCGAGCGGGATTGGGGAGGCTTGTGCGCGGTTGCTGGATGGGAAGGGCTACCGCGTATTTGCGGGGGTGCGGCGGGATAAGGATGGGGCCGCGCTGCGTAAGGGCGCTTCGGAACGGATGACGCCGCTGCGGATTGATGTGACGAATGCGGAGTCATTGCGGGGGGCGGCGGAGCGGTTGGAGGAAGAGTTGGGGGAGGCGGGGCTGGCGGGATTGGTGAACAATGCGGGCATTGCCGTGATGGGACCGCTTGAGGTGTTGCCGCTGGAGGATTTGCGGCGGCAGCTCGAGGTGAATGTCGTTGGGGTGGTGGCGTCGACGCAGGCGTTATTGCCGCTGCTGCGCAAGGGGAAGGGGCGCATCGTAAATGTGGGGTCGTTGAGCGGGATGATGGCGGCGCCGTTCCTGGGGGCGTACTCGGCGTCGAAGTTTGCGTTGGAGGCGATCACGGACGCGTTTCGGATGGAGTTGTCGCCTTGGGGGATCGGGGTGTGTATTGTTGAGCCGGCGAATACGTCGACGCCGATCTGGGATAAGCCGGATGCAGTGGGGAAGGTCGTGAAGGGCGTTCCGAAGGCGCGGCGCGCGTTGTATGAGAAGCAGATGGAGAGTATGGGGGAGGCGATGCGGCGGATGTCGCGCGAGGGCGCGGCGCCGGAGAAGGTGGCGCGGGTCGTGGCGGATGCGCTGGCGGCGGGGTCGCCAAAAGCGCGATACTTTGTGGGCACGGATCAGCGGGTGGCGACGTCGGTGATGAAGATGCTGCCGGACTGGGTGCAGGACAGCCTTGTGCTGCGGGTGCTGGGGCAGAATAAGCCTTAGCATTTTAGATTTTAGATTTTGGATTTTCGATTTTAAGAATAGGAGGTGGGGTGTGGGTGTGAGAGAGTTGGGTGCGGGGGTGGTGGTGATTTCGGGGGCTTCTACGGGGATTGGGAAGTCTTGCGCGGAATACCTTGCGCGGATGGGGTTTCGTGTGTATGCCGGGGTGCGGCGCGAGGCGGATGGGGAGGCGGTGAAGGAGGCCTCGCCGGAGCGCATTGTGCCGCTGATGCTGGACGTGACCGATGCGGGCTCGATTGCGGCGGCGGCGGCGCGGGTGGCAACGGAAGCGCCGGAGGGTGTCGCGGGGCTGGTGAATAATGCGGGGATCGTGGTGCCGGGGCCGTTGGAGTTGCTGCCGATCGATGAGATTCGGCGGCAGTTGGAGGTGAACCTGCTGGGGACGATCGCGACGACGCAGGCGTTTCTTCCGCAGGTGCGCAAGGCGACGGGGCGCATTGTGAACATGGGGTCGATCAACGGGCTGCTTGCGACGCCGCTGGGCGGACCGTATTGCATGTCGAAGTTTGCGCTGGAGGCGTACAGCGATGTGCTGCGGATGGAGTTGAAGCGTTGGGGGATTGAGGTGTCGCTGCTGGAGCCGGGGAGCATCAAGACGCCGATCTGGGAAAAGTCGCGGGCGTTCGGGATGGGGTTGTACGAGCGGTTGCCGGAGGAAGGGCGCGCGATGTACGACCCGATGGTGCAGGGGCTGCGGCGAACGGCGGAGAAGGTCGCGGGCAAGGGCGTGCCGCCGGAGCGGGTGGCGGAGGTGGTTGCGCATGCGTTGACGGCGGTCCGGCCGCGGACGCGGTATCGCGTGGGGAATGACAGCAAGATGTACCGGCTGCTTGCGCGGTGGGTGCCGGATCGGCTCAGGGATAGGATCGTGCTGAAGGGGATGGGGATGGGGTGAGGGGAGAAGTGTGAAGTATGAATGAAGAAGACACCCCCAAACGGAGTTTGGGGGTGCCACAAGAGTTGGTCTTGGGGTTAAGCGAGGCCGGTGACGTTGAGCCAGGTTTTGGCCATTAGGGCGTGGCCGGCCATGGTGGGGTGGACGCCGTCGGCGGCCCAGTAGGCGGGCGGGACGGCCTTTGCGGCTTCGTCGAACATGGTCTGGAAGGGGACCCAGGTGGCGCCGGCGGCATCGGAGACGCGCCGGGCGGCCGCGCGGCGCTCGTCGAATTCAGGGAACCATTTTTCGTTGACGGCGCCGCAATGCAGGACGAAGGGTTCGCAGATCACGAGGCGGGTATTGGGCAGGGCCGCGCGGGTGTCGGCGAGGAGCTTGGTGAAGCCTTGTTCGTAGTCGGCGACGGTGCCGTTGTATTTGCCGTCGAGCTTGTGCCAGATGTCGTTCACACCGATGAGGATGCTAAGCAATGCGGGCTTGAGGTCGATGGTGTCTTTTTGCCAGCGGGCCTGGAGGTCGGGGACTTTGTGTCCGCTGATGCCGCGGTTGTAGCACTGGAGTTGCAGGGATGCATGAGCGCCGAGTAGGGCGGAGGCGATCATGTTGGCGTAGCCCTGGCCGAGGGCGTTGAAGTGGTTGGGTTCGGTGGCTTTCTTGTCGCGTCCGGCGTCGGTGATGGAGTCTCCCTGGAACAGAATAACGTCGTTTTGCACGAGAGACTCTCCGTTTGCTGATGCGGCGGCGTGGGACTGTGTTGCGCAACTCGAGAGCAGGGATGCGCCGGCTACGGCTGCGGCGCCCTGGATGAGGCTGCGGCGTGTGCAGCCCTGGTTGGGTTGGTCTGGGGTCATTTTGGGTTCTCCTCCTGCGCTGTTGGTCTGGTTGCTGGGGATACGATAGCGGGATGAAGGGTTGTTTTCCAGCGGGGCCAGTGAAGGACGTAGAGGACCAGAAGGACGAATGCCCCCTCACTCCAACGCTCTCCCCCGATGGGGGAGAGGGGGATAAGGCAGACGATTGGAGCTGATGGGTG
>JAVEWL010000162.1:0-9532 GCA_034004565.1 FCB group bacterium
GGCGTGCTGTCCGCCGATCTACGCCGCGAAGGCATCTTCAAACTCGACAAGGCGCTGCGCGGTACACCCGCACCCCTTGTTGATGTCACTGGACTCGCGACTCGCTTCGCCCGCGGCCTCGACTTCCTCTTCGCCGTAGATGCTGCCGAGCAGCGGCTCGCCTTCCCAGGTGATTTGCGGACGCCCCCGTTTGAGGATTTCCCGGCGTTGCTCGAGCGTAAGCATGGGCAGGTGCCTTTCCCGTGATTGGAGCCCAAGTCGTTGATTTCGATTGGTGGTGCGCAGTCCCGCCGCGGTAATGATCCCATAGTGCCTGACCCAACGGAAGTACCGTGCGGGACAGCCCCTGCAACCCTTCTGTCAGGCGTTTGCAGAACGTAATACAATCCGCGAGCTACACCCGCGCCAGCCACGCATGCACTTGCCGCAGGTCGCGGACGGCGGCTTCGAGCGGCTCGCCGCCTGTGCCCACTTCGATCGAGAAGCTCTCGACGCCCGCCGAAAGAAAGCGCTCCAGCAGCGCCTCGTTGGGAATCAGCCCCGTTCCCAGCGCCGCGCACGACACATCCGCCAGTTCCGGTGTATCGGTGCGGATCCAATCCTTCAGATGCACGTGAACCGTATGCGAAACGAGCCGCACGAAATTGGCCTCGGGATCCTCGCCCGCGAAATAGAAGTTCCCCGTGTCAAAGACGAATCCCAGCCCCGGGACCTCGTCCAGCACTTCCAGGCAGTCCGCGGCCGCGCACAAGAGCTTCGGCGCGAGCCCAAAATTCTCGATCGCCAGCGTGACGCCCGCCGCTTGCGCATGGGCCACGCAGGGGCGAAGGGACTCGATCACCCGCCGGCGCGCCTCTTTCGGGCAGCCGTCGCGCTCGAGCATGCTGCCGGCCGACAGCACAAGCGGACAATGCATCCGCACCGCCATGTCGATGCCCGAGCACAGGGCCTCGACGGCCGCTTCGCGCTGAACGGGATCCGGCGCGGCCAGATTGCCGATGGCGTCGATGGCGCTAACCTCAAGCTTCGACCACGCCAGGTACTCTTCGTACGCGGGGAGAATGTGGGGCTTGTAGGTCAATCGCTCCAACGACAGCTCGACCCCGTCGAACCCGGCCTCCTCGAGCAATTCCAACATGACACTGTCGGTGAGGCGGCCATCCTCAAGCATTCTCCAGAGCATCAGCGTCATCACACTGAACTTCGCCATTCCAACCCACTCCCTTGCGCGTTGTTCGGTTTCGAGTCCCCTCCGCATTATACGCAATTTTCCCGTTCTCGCCATCATTTCAGCGCCACACGGGCAAGATGGGAATAGTCCGCGCCAAGACAAGCGTTTATCGGACGGATGGGGAGTCAAGCAAACGATACCGCTGCAGGCCCCACGGCTGTGCTTTATGCGGGTGACTTTGCCGGACGGCTCTCGTACAATGGGCACACACCGTTTCCGACCGCCTATTCAGGGGCGAACACCGCCTCTTTGTGAACGTTGATAATCAAGCGATGGAGAGTACGGCAATGAAACGTTTAGTTCTGGCGGTCATTATCCTGGGTATCCTGCTCATTGTGGCAGTGCCGGTAACCAACCTGTTCACCGACCTGCCCAACGTACCCCTGGCCAAAGCGGCCGAGGGCGATCCGGTCCAGCAGGCCGCCTTGGCGGTGCTGTCCCGAAAGTGCGGCAATTGCCACTCCGAAGACTACAAGCTGCCGTTCTACGCGTCGTTGCCCGTGGCCAAGGGACTGATCGAAAAGGACATCAGAACCGGCCAGGAATACATGAACTACGCCAAGGCCCTCAACAGCGACGGCGGCAAGCCCATCTCGGAGACGGTCCTGGCCAAGACCGAATACACCATCCAGAAGGGCGAAATGCCGCCGGGACGGTACGTGGCGCTGCACTGGAACGGCGCCCTGAACGCGGCGGAGAAGAAAGCCGTCCTTGACTGGATCGCCCAGGTGCGCAAGCAGCATTACGCCACCGGCGCCGCGCCGGAATTCGCCAATGAACCCCTGCAGCCTTTGAAGCCCATCGAGGGCATCAACGCCCAGAAGGCGGCCCTCGGGGAGAAGCTTTACCACGACAAGCGCCTCTCGAAGGACAACTCGATTTCCTGCGCCTCCTGCCACGATCTCGCCAAAGGCGGCACGGACCAGCGCCAATACTCCGAAGGCGTCGGCGGCGTGTTCGGCGGCATCAACTCCCCCACCACGCTCAATTCCGGCTACCAGTTCATCCAGTTCTGGGATGGCCGCGCGGCGGATCTCATGGCGCAGGCAGACGGCCCGGTGAACAACCCTGTGGAAATGGCGTGTAACTGGGAGGAGGCGGGCGCGAAGCTGCTCCAGGACGCCGAGTTGACGCAGGCCTTCCTGGCGGTCTATCCCGAAGGCTACAAGAAGGAAACCTGCACCGACGCCATTGCCGAGTACGAGAAGACGCTCGTTACCCCCAATTCCCGCTTCGACAAGTACCTCATGGGCGACGCCTCGGCGCTGACCGAAGAGGAAAGACAGGGTTACGAGTTGTTCAAGGCCAACGGCTGTGCCACCTGCCATACCGGCAAGATCGTCGGAGGGCAGTCTTTCGAGCGCATGGGCCGCAAGGCGGACTATTTCGGACAGCGCGAGGCCAAGATGACCGATGCCGACCTCGGCCGCTTCAACTTCACCAAGGACGAGGCCGATAAGCATTTCTTCAAGACGCCGACGCTGCGCAACATCGCCCTGACCTTCCCCTACTTCCACGACGGTTCGGTGAGCGACCTCGGCCAAGCCGTGGAGATGATGGCCCAATACCAGGTCGACGCGTCTCTCTCGACCGCCGACCGCGACCGCATCGTCGCGTTCCTGAAAACCCTTAACGGCGAACTCAACGGCAAGCCGCTGTAGGCAACAGGCTTTCGGATTCTGAAGCGCCGCGGTCGATTCGTCGACCGCGGCGCTTTCTTTGTCTCTGGGCTTTCCAGACAGTTGCACCCGATAATTCATGTGCATGCCCGTACCGGTTGGTCTCTCACGGGCGCCTAGTGGCGCGGCCATTACCGAAGGCTCACCCCCTATTATCCCCCCAGCTTTGTGGCACCCCCAAGCCGGCTTTATGGTTTGGGGGTGTGGGCAAGCTAAGGACTGCAAGGACCCCAAGGAGAGGAAGCCCGCGCGGCGAGTTGCACAACGCAATACGCCTCTACCCTGCTGGAGTCTTGTTCCCTTTCCCTGGGGAGAGGGGCAGGGTGAGGAGAACCCAGAGGCTTTGGCTTACCCACACCCCCAAGCCATAAAGCCGGCTTGGGGGTGCCACAAAGCACGGGGGGATTCTAGGGGGTGAGCCTTCGCCAAAACCCGCACTCGCAAGCTAGGTACGTTCCGCCCACTTCCGGTAGGTGCCAGCGGGAAAGAAGCCACCTAGCAGGGGCTTGTCGAGGCCACTCGCCAGTACTACCCCGTATGAGAAGACCCACCGAGCACTAAAAGTTCGCCCTGAAGGCAATCTTCACGCCGGTTTCCGCGTCGTCGTTCTTCTCGCGGCGATAGACCGACAGGCCGATGCCGGTTTCCTTGTTGAAGTTATAGACTAGTCCCGCCTCGAGCTTTCCGACGTTGATATCCTTCCTTTGCCCGACACTCCCGCTGAGGTTCTCGGCGTTCAGGTAGGCGGTGAGCGATTCGTTGAAATTGTGCAGAAGGGTGGCGGATATTCCCTGACGGTACGTCGTCTCCCCCACCTTCTCGAATCTCGTCAACTCGCCCGGGTCGGGTCGATGGAACGCCGCATCGAAGGCCGCGGCCGTCTTCGGCGTCAGACGGTAGTAGACCCCGCTCGCGATCGAGAACCCCTCGCTGTCGGCCACACTGCCGTACGCCTCGAGGCGCTCGCCGGCGAACACCAATTGAAGATAAAGGGCGTCCACCTTTTTCACGTCGAGCCTCGTAGATCCCTCGTCGAACGCAGCGTTCCGGAGCGTCTTCCCCAGCGTGGCGTCCGGGTCCTGGGTCTGATGGAGGCCTCCGGAGATGCGCAGGGTCCGCTCTCCTTCCAATCGGATCAGATAGCTCACCTCTCCGCCGAGCGTCTGGGACGGGTAGCTCATCGCGTACAGAAGGTTGGGCCCGGCCAGCAGTTCGCGGTCCAGCCTCGTGCGGCCCGCGGCGTCACGGGGGGCGCCAAAGGAAGGTTGGAAGATTCCCACCCGCGTCATGATAACTTGGCTATCGCTCAGAATGCGGCCGATCTCGAGGGCGAATTCGCGCACCGAAGCCGTCACGGGGGTGCGCGACACGATCTCCTTCGCAATCCGGTGCGATACCCGCTCCACAACCGTCCTGTCCAAGGCATCGACGAAGATGTCCCCCAGTTTCCGGCGAACCACCTTCCTCAGCGCCGGCTCGATGAAGTTCCGGTCCACCACTTTCTGAACGATACTGTGGATTTCACCCGATTCCGTCTGCGCCAGCAGGCCCGTTCTCAGCACCCTCACGGAAAGCACGGCCGTCGTGTCCCCCGGTTCAGGTGAATCGCCGTTGGCCAGATCAAACGTCATCCCGAGGGCCGAGTGCCGAACGATCAAATGGCCGTGCGGGACGATTCCAAAGATGTTGCCCGTGTTGCTCCCTTCGTCCGGCGGGTGGGTGTCGAATATAACGGTATAGGTGAAAAGGGCGGAAAGGCTCTTGTCGAGTATTTCTTCGAGAACGGTTTGTTCGTCGGGCGGATCGCTCCATGCCAAAGGAGCCGCGAGGAATACACATATACAGATACAGAGTGTTCGCGCCATCCGGGATTCGCAACCTCAGTAAAGGTGAAGGACCCACCAGAAGGTCCGGGGGCGGGATTCGGACTCGAAACCGGTGCGATTCACTTATACCACATTGGAGCAGGTATGCGTGGCGAAGGACGGCGTCCTGAGGGCCACCAAGTGCAATAGCCCTACCCCACACTAGACCCTAAACCCTGGACCCTAGACCGCTTTGGGTTTCCATCCGCGTCTTTGAGATGAGCCGTTTTGTGCCTGAATCCGCGAAAAAGCCCGCGGATTCATTCGCAAACCGGCGTAAACCCTTTCCCCAATCTGTGCTACCATATCCCCGTCAACCCAGGCCCAAAGAGATGCGGGGGTGCGTATGGAAAAGCTGGCGATCCACGGCGGAGACAAGGTGCGGCCGGAACCCATTCAGTCGGCGGGACCGCGCTTCGACGAGCAGGAACTCAAGGAGCTCAAGGAGGCCCTCGATCAGCAGACCTTGTTCTACTGGTACGGCACGAAGGTCAAGGAGTTTCGCCGCCAGTTTGCCGCGCTCTACGGCGTTAAATACTGCCACATGGTCACCAGCGGCACGGCGGCCCTGCACGTCGCCACCTGCACGCTCGGGATCGGCCCCGGCGACGAAGTCATCACGTCCCCCATCACCGACCAGGGCACCATCGTCGCCATCCTGGCCCAGGGCGGCGTGCCGGTTTTCGCCGACGTCGACCCGCACACCTACAACATCACCGCCGAGAGCATCGCAAAGGTTATCACACGCAAAACGCGCGCGTTCATCGTCGTACACCTCGCGGGCAACCCCGCGCACATGGGGCCCATTCTCGAACTGGCCGAGTCGCACGAGATCAAGGTCATCGAAGACTGCGCGCAGAGCTATCTCGCGTGGTACAAGGGCCGGCCCGTGGGCACCATGGGCGATATGGGCTGCTTCTCGCTCAACGATTTCAAGCACATCAGCGTGGGCGACGGCGGCATGGTCATCACCAACGACGACGCGCTGTCCGCGCGGGCCGCGCTCGCCCTGGACAAGGGCTATCACCGCGACGGCTCGGGGCGGCGTCCTGGCTTCCTCGCGATGAACTATCGCCCCAGTGAATTGCACGGCGCCGTGGCCCTCGCGCAACTGCGCAAGCTCCCGCGCATCGTCGCCCAGCGCAATATGCTTGGCGATCGCCTCACGGAAAAGCTCGCGGGCATCCCCGGGCTGCACCCGCACAAGGTGCTCGAGCACTGCAAGAGCTCGTACTGGTTCTACATGGGCCGGATGGAACCCGAAATGCTTGGCGTATCGCGCGACGATTTCGTGGCCGCGGTCGCCGCCGAGGGCATTCCCATCACCCCCGGCTACATCGGCCGCATGGTCTACGAATACCCGCTCCTGACCGAACACCACGCTTACGAGCACGGCGATTTCCCCTGGGACGGCACCTACGGCCGCAAGCTCGAGTACGGCCCCGACATGTGCCCCGTCGCCGAAGAGGTCGAGGCCACCGCGTGGCGCTTGCCCATCACCGAGTTCATGTGCGAGCAGGACATCGACGACATCGCGACAGCGCTGCGGAAGGTCGTCCTTCATTACGCAGATTCCCGCGTTACCGCCTGAAAACAGGAACGAAGAACGAAGAACGAGGAACGAGGAAAGAAACCGCAAGAAAGAAAACGGTAATCTTTGGCGAGCCGTCTCCCCGCTCTTTCTTTCCTCGTTCCTCGTTCCTCGTTCTTCGTTCCTTCTTCTTACTACTTGCTCAGTTCGTACACGTGCACGTCGAAGCGCTTCCACGTGTCGGTGATGCCGCCGTTCTCGATCGGGAGCGTGCGGTCGCCTTCGTTCAGCACTTTGCAGGTGGTCCAGCTTCCGAAGCCGGTCAAGGTTGCCTTGCAGGCGTAACGATCCGCGTTGCAGGTGAAGAGGTAGAGCTTGCCGTCGCGCAGCTTCGCCAGGGTCTGCACGCCGTCGTCCACCGAATTCCCCATCTCGTGGTATTCCGCCTCGATATCCAGCTTCGCGCGGCGCTCGGCCAGCACGGGCGCGAGATCGGCCACTTCGCGCACGACGCGCTTGAGATCGGTCCAGGCCTGTGACGGCTGCGGCGTGTAGTTGTGGCCCCAGTACACAACGCCGTTCGCGCCGTGGATCAGCGACTGGAACGCCATGAAGCGGCTCTCGGCATAGGTCGGGTAAAGGACCTTCTCCTCGCGCGCCTGGAGCGGCTCGGAAAGTTCCGCCAGCTTCTCCCACGCGAAGCCCTGCATCACCATGAACAGCGGACGGTTCGGCCCGGTCACGCGGCGCATCTTGTCCGTATACTCGCCCACTTGGCTGATGTAGTTGTTGTTCAGATCGCCTTGGTATCCATCCGCGAAGAGCGCGAAGCTGTGCTTAAGCCCGCCCGGATTCACGGGGTAAATGTCGCAGGCAACGATATCCGTACCCGCGTTGTATTTCTGCAGCGTCGACACGAGGTTCGTCGGCGCCTGGTTCATGTAGAGCAGGTGATTGGGATCGGCGCCCTTGATGATCGGATACGCCTGCGCAAACACCTCGGCCGGTATGCGCTGCTCCGCCTTCATCCAGGTCCAGGCGGGCTCGTCGACCGTCTCCAGGAACGCCAGCGCGGGATGGTCCTTCACCGCGTTGACCTTGTCCAGGAGCGCCTGCTTGCTTTCCTCGAGCTTCGCCGGATCAAGTGTCCCCACCGCGGTCCACGTCATGAGGCCCGCGGCCTGCGCCTGGTTCATTGGATCGCCGGGACCCGCGTTCACCAGGTTGAAGCCCGCCTCGGCCAACTCCGCATACGGACGATCGCCCAAGGCCGCGGCATACGACCCGATGATCAGCGTCCGCTGCCCGTTGACGGTGACCATCCCGTCGTCCTCGTACGCCGTCACCAACGGCGCCGCACCAGCCACCGCACCCGTCACCAACGCCAGCGCCGACAACCCCAGCGCATATCCAATCGACATGATCTTCTTCCCTTCGAGGTTCAACTACGCTTCCTTAATCAACGGCAACACGCGCTTGAATTCCGGCGTGCCCGCGCGTTGCAGCCATTCAAAAATCACCATCTCCGCCGTGACGATGCCTACGCCCTCGGCGCGCATGCGGGTAATAGCGGCCTCGTGCGCCTCTGTTTTGCGCGAGGCCACGGCATCGACGACGACGAACACCTCGTAGCTTTCCAGTGCGCGCAATGCGGTCTGCAAGACGCACACGTGCGTCTCCGCGCCAACGATGATGAGCTGCTGACGCTCAGACGTGTCCAGCGATTCCACGAAGAAAGGCTCGCCCATGCACCCGAACGACAACTTCTCGATCGCAGCCGTGTCCATGGCCTCCGCCACCGGCGCCACCGTCGGGCCGAGGCCCTTGGGATACTGCTCCGTCGCCAGCACCGGCACTTCCAGCTCGCGCGCCACGCGCAACAGCTTCACCGACTGCGCCGTAATCTCCTGCGCCGCCGGAATCTCCGCCAACAACCGTTCCTGAAGGTCTATGACCACCAGCACAGACCGATCGCGTTCAATCAACGACATGCATTTCCTCCACAACGCCCAACCCATGGGCCTTTTTCGCCCCACAGATTACACGGATCCACGCGGATTTAACAGAAGAGAAGCCACGAAGCACACGAAGAACACGGAGAAGCCGCTTTCCTCCTTCTCCCGCTGGAAAAGCGCCGGGATGAAGGCTTCCACCCCCCTTTTGCCCAGCTTGGAGGTTTGTTCCTACCCTGCCAAACAAACTTCCACTGAGTTGTCTTGTGGCCATCGCCCACCGTCCTCGGCTACATACGTGGAGCTCCAGCTTTAATCATCACGCAGCCCCTCGCCGGAACTTCGGTGGTATACGCCTCGCTAACCTCCCCAGCGTCCTTTCGTTGCCACAAATCGCGCACTGGCTGCGCGCCGCTCAGCCCGAGGTCAGACCATTTCGCGGTGACAGGCGCGCGTTCCGGTCCGCGGTTGAAGAGGGCGACGGCCAGCGTTCCGTCGAAGAGCGGCCGCGACCACACCTCGGTAAACAGATCCTTCGACACGCGCACCCCGGCCTTCCCCAGCGGATCCTGGTTCACGTCGATGATCTCGTCGTTGCTCAGCACATCGAGCGTAAACGGATCCATCTGCGAGAAGTCGCAACTCAGAATGAGCGGCGCGGCCATCATGGCCCACAGCGACATCTGCGTGATCGATTCGTTCTTCGTCAACCGCGCCGGCACGTTCACGCGTCCGAACATCAGCATATCCGGGTCGTTCCAATGCCCCGGCCCAATCGTCTTGCCCAAGTCGCCGTGCGCAAACCCGATCCGCATCACGCCCGACGAATCCCCCTCCGCGCCGATGTCGCCCATCGTCCGCCACATGTTTCCGCCGACGTCCGCACCCCATTCCCAGACCTTCCCCATGCCGTACTGGCAAAGGCTGTAGACGATATCGCGGTCCGTGGCGTCCAGCGCCTCGCGCATTAATCGATACGGCCGCTGCAACTCCTCCAACGACGTATTCGGCGCGATTTCCCCATACGAGCACCAGTCGTACTTCAGCAAGTCGACGCCCCAGTCCGCATACGTGCGCGCGTCCTGCGCCTCGTGCTTGTAGCTCCCCTCGACGCCGCCGCAGGTCTTCGGTCCCGGCGAACTGTAGGTCCCGAACTTGAGTCCCTTCGAATGCACGTAATCCGCCAGCGCCTTCATGTCGCCGAACTTCGCCGCGTTCGGCCGGATGGACCCGTCCTCGTTGCGCCCGTCGGCCCAGCCGTCGTCGATGCAGAC
>JAVEWL010000163.1:0-9512 GCA_034004565.1 FCB group bacterium
CCCCAGTTCCGCCGGTCCCGTGAATTCCATCCGCTGGGAAAACATCCGCGACGGCATCGAGGACTACGACTACTTCATTCTGCTGCGCCAGCGCGGCGACGCCACCAAGAACGCCGCCCTCAAGCAGAAGGCCCAACAGGCCGGCAACTTGCAAGCGCTGGTCCCCAACCTTGTCGCCTTCACACGCGACGCCCGTGCCCTGGAGGCCAAGCGGGCGGAGATTGCCGGGTTGATAGCGCAGATGAAATAGAAGAGAGGGTCTAGGGTTTAGGGTCCAGGGTCTAGCCCGCGCTGGGCGAACGGGTCGGCTCCGGCGAAAATCGACGTTGATTGAGCGATGCAGGGTCCTTCCCCGTGATGACTTCAGGAGCGCCCATCGCGAGCTAGACCCTAAACCCTGGACCCTAGACCCTGATTCTTATCCCGGCCTTCCCGGCGTGATCTTTCCCAGCAGCGCCGGCGTGCGCACACCCGTCGCCTTAGGAATGCCGGCGGGGGTATCGCAAATGAGTTCGTTGCCCAGCACGGCGGCCGCCACGCCGTCGCAAAGCAGGGGCAGGCCGTACTGATCACCCACGCGGAAGGGCACGTCCTTCAACCCCTCCTCGATGCGGCGCAGCAGCGACTTGTTGTACGCGCCGCCGCCGCTCACCACCACGCGCGCCACGCGGTACTGGCCCCGCACGAAGCGCGTATACGACTGCACGAAATTCTCGGCCACCGCGGCCGTCACGGTGGCGATGAGATCATCCTCGCCGTGATGCCGGCTTTCGTCGAAGGCCTCGCGCAGGTAATTGTCGGCGTTGAAATCCGCGCGGCTGGCGCTCTTGGGCGGGATGCGCTCGAAATAGCGATGCTCGAGCAGGCGCTCCAGCAAGCCCGGGATGACACTGCCCTGCGCCGCGCGATGTCCGTCCTTGTCGTACTCGCTGTTGCCCGCCGTCACGAAACGCATCGCTTCGTCGATGATATACGTTCCGGGGCCCACATCGAACGCCAGCACGTTCTCGAGCTTCGGCGTGACCACGGTCAGACTCGTGATGCCGCCCAGATGCAGGCACGCCACCGTGCGCTCCGGCCGCTCGAACAGCGCCCAATCCACGTACGCGTTGATCGGCGCCCCCTGGCCGCCGCCCGCCATGTCGCGCTGCGCGAAATCCGAAATCACCGTGATGCCGGTCCGCTCGGCCACCACCGCCGGCTCGCCCAGCAGCAGCATGCCGTGCGTGTCCGAACCGCGCGGCGGAATGTGCGCGAGCGGGAACCCTTCCATGGCGATGAAATCGACGTCGACGCCTTCCTGCTGGGCCGAGCGAATCATCTCGATGGCGGCCTCGGCAAACAGCTCGCCCAACTCGGAATTCAGCAGGGCCATTTCGCGCGCATCCGCACGCCCCCCGATGAGGCGCGCCCGAAACGCGGGGCGAAACGGATAGTCCGCGCAATTGATCAGTTTCAGATGCAAAGCGGAACCGGTGCCGCGCAGCCGAACGAGCGCCGCATGGACCCCGTAGCCCGAGGACCCTGCCGCGAGCCCCACGGCGTAGCGGGTGTCTTTGCGTTGGATTGCTTTGAGGTTCATTTACTCCAGCCCGACCGTAACGGTCCCGGAAAAGTAGTGCGCCAGAATGTCCGCGCAGGTCCATCCGCGCACGGCCATACCGCGTGCGCCTTGCTGACAAAGCCCGACGCCATGGCCGCGTCCACCACCCCGAAACACAAACTCGACGGGGCCCTTCGCTCCCCGTTCTACGTCAAGTATAAACATAGCGCTGGGTAAACCGCCAAATATTTGTCGGATGGCCAATTCTTTCCGGACGGTCACGGTGCCCTGAGTCCCCACGATATCCACCGACTTCAGACGTCCACCCGGGCCGCGCTCGCCCAATCGGATCTCCCGCACCGCGCCCACCTTGTGGATTCTGTTGACCATCTGCGTCAAAGCCGCGGCGCTGTGGCGCTTCGTCCAACGGAAATTCGCCGCATCCGCGCCGCAAAGGGCGCTCGGCGGCTGCGAGAGCCACTTTGCCAGGCCATAGCCCACCGGGCCGTTTGGCGCCGGATTCGCTCCGCGCGGGAAATCGCCCACGGCGCGAAGGGCCGCGTCCGGCGGTGACGACCATACCGTGTCGTTGTCCTCCGACCATCCGCCGCAGCACGCCGAAAACACCGTCGGCACCACCCGCGCGCCGTTCGACAGCACAAAACCCGCCGTCGCCCGCACGGCCGCGTCCGAGTTCGCATGCCGGCCGCCAAAACCGTTGTACGCGCGGCAATGCTCGCCCGCGCAGTAGTGAAACCCTTCCATCTTGTGCTTGACGCCAAGGTTGGCCAGCACTTCGCTGCGCGCCGACATCGCCTGCGCCTTCAGCGCCTCGATGGGCCACAGCGCGGGCATCTCCGCCGGCAACACGCCCGCCAGATACTCCTCGAGCGGAATCACCTCGCAAACCTCGATCAACCCGTCCGCGCCCACGCGCAACAACAGCGTGCCCGAATACCGATTTGTCTTCCCGCCCGCCGCGAGCGCGATGGGGCCCTGCCCGCGAACCTCCAGCGGCGTGGGATATGCCGCGCCGCCCTTCGCGAGTTGCCCGGCGCCCGGCGCGAGCATTTGTTCTTCAATCCACGTCCACTGGCCGAGGCCTTCGAGTCGCGTCTTCTCGGCCGCCGCCTGCGCGCGTGTGGAGAACTGCGTCAACGAAATGTACTGAAGCCGGTTGTCGAGGTATTGACCTTCGCGCGTGCGGAATCGCTTGCCCAGCGGAATCACGAGCGCCGGATAACCCTGCCGCTTCCACGAATCGCAATAGGCTTGCGCGGCATTCACCTGGTCCATGGGGAACGTCTTTGCGAAGAGGTGAAACCGCCGCGTCGCGGGCGCCGAGCCGCTAAGTGTGAGCGTGTGCGTTCCCGCCGCCCACTGCTGCCGCGCGCCGTTTGCGGAGACCTCCATCGGACCGGTGAGGGTAACTTGCCGCAATCCCGCGATCAGCCGTATCTGCAACGTCTCCGTCGCGACGGATTGAAACTCCGCCGTCGCTTCCGGCTCCGGCGTGGGGGCCGACGTCTCCACCGGCGTCTGCGGCCGCTCCGGCACCGGCGGAATGCTCACCGTCGCATGCCGGCACGCGATCGCGAACAGCAGCAGACCGAATGTAATCAAAGCGCGTGTGGAGAAGAGTCTTCTGGATCGTGCAGAGGATTCCCCCCCTGCCCCCCCGCAGGCGGGGGGGAAAGAACAGAAGACTTCCCTTCCTGGTTTCCCCCCCGCCTGCGGGGGGGCAGGGGGGGAGCATTTCCCCATCGACTTCCGAAGGCGACCGCCCAACTTCCCTCCGTGGCTCATGCGATTTCCTTCCGTGGTATCAGGCATCCTCGCTCAGTGCCGCGCGAAGATTGCCGCCGGCTTCCTCGAAGCGTTCGCGCGCCACGTCCGCATCCAGGCCCAGCCGCGCCATCAGCACCGCCACCTGGATCCGTCCTTCCGCCGCGTCAAGGTACTCCTCGGCCTCCACCGGGTTAATCTCGCTCAACGTGGAAATGATCCGCGCGGCCCGCCGGCGCAGCTTCGCGTTGACTGGCCGCATCCCCACCATCAACCCGTCGTACACATACCCCGACAGCGCCATCGCGCCCGTGGTGATCATGTTCAGCACCATCTTCGTCGCCGTGCCCGCCTTGAGACGCGTCGAACCCGGCAGCGCCTCCGGGCCTGTATCCAGCGTCAGCACGATATCCGCGCCGTCCGTGCAATACGGATTGCAGCACAGCAACACCGTCTTCGCGCCGCGACTCCGCGCCCGTTCGAGTCCCGCGCGCACGTACGGCGTGGTGCCCGACGCCGCGATGCCCACCACGAGGTCGCGCTCGGTCGGCGCCACCGCGTCCATATCGGCTTCGGCCTTCGGTGTGCTGTCTTCCGAATCCTCGATGCTGTCGCGAAGGGCCTTCTCGCCGCCGGCAATGAGCCCCACGACGCGTTCGGGCTCGATGCCGAAGGTCGGCGGGCATTCGGAGGCATCCAGCACGCCCAATCGCCCGCTCGTGCCCGCGCCCAGGTAGACGATGCGCCCGCCCGAGCGAATGGCCTCCGCCGCCGCCTCGATTACCGCCGCAATGGCCGGCGCCGCGCGACCCACGGCCTCGGCCGCGCGCATGTCCTCGCGATTCATCGCGCGCACGATCTCTTCCGCGGGCAGCTCATCGAGATTGAGCCGGTTTTCCGGCGCGGTTTCGGTGGGGGAGAGGGGGATTCCCGCCGCCGGGTATACGCCCGTCGGCACGGTCGACGGCAATTCCGTCGCGCGCGCGACCTCCAGCACGGCCCGGTGCCCGCTGAATCGCGGCAAGCGAAACTCCGTGTCCGGCATCGTGGCCAGTAGGGCCTCTTCAAAATTGTCACGATACCGCAGGCTGCCCATGAACAATCCGCCGTGCTCGTACACGCAGATGCCCGACGGTAGTCCCAAGCGTTCCGCCGCCACGGCCACCTGCTCCGCCAGCCGCCCCGCCTGCTGTTTCACACAATCCGCCGCGACCGCGTCGCCCTCTTCGGCCAGTTGGCACACGACGCGTGCCAGATCGGCCACGACCTGCTTTGACGCGCGCTCGGCATAGCCGGGCATGGCCGTGAAATTGTCCACGCCCGCAGCAACAGGCAGTTCCTCGACGAGCCGCGTTTCGGGTCCCAGCCCATCCATCGCGTGCGCCGCGGCGCGCATGGCCTCCACGGCGATGCGATACGCGCTGCCCTCGTCGCCCAGGATGGCGCCGCGCCCGCCCACGAGCACCCAGCGGCCGTCCGCGTCCTGCGCCAGCACGCTCGAGCCCGTGCCCGCGATGGCCAGCACGCCCGCGTCGGTGCCGGCATTCGCAAAGAGTAGCGGGCGCAGATCGTCGGTGACGATCGCGCGCGTGGGATGAAAGATCTCGTATAACCGCTGAGCAAGCGTCTCGCGCAGATCGGCCTCGCGCGCGCCCGACACCGCCGCGGCCACGCTCGCCAACGGATCGGGTTGCCCCGCCAGCACCTCGCGGCCCACCTGGGTCAGTATTTCAAGGCACGTATCGAGTCCGTAGGCAATCGGATTTGAAGGGCCCGCTTCCGTTTCCGCCACCAGTCGCCCGCGCCCGTCGTAAAGCCCCGCACGCGTCCCCGTGCCGCCCGCATCAATCGCAAGATAGAGTTCCACAATGGCTCCTATGGCAATGCCAGACTCACGCTCTCTTCGTAAGAATCCGCCGCAATGCATGACAAGACGGTCGCGAAATGGTAGCATGCTGCCGCCTTGGGAGGAAACGTTCGCATGACTAATGAACCCGCGGCATTGCTCGCGCTGTTGTTGACGGGCGGTATCGGCAACGTGACCGCCCAGCGCATCCTTGCCGTCGCCCGCGCGCGAGGCAAACGCGTGGCGGAACTCGCCGCCGCCCCCGTGACGACATTGACCGAATGGCTGCCGTCCGGATTCGAAGCGCTCGCCGCGCCCTTGCGCGCATCGCGCCGCCACCACGCGCGCGCCAAGCAGCTCCTCGACGACATGCGCCGCGCGGGAGGCAAAGTGCTCTGCGCGGGCCACGACGGCTATCCCGCCGCCCTCGAATCGAGCCTGGGCGAACAGGCGCCGATTGTCGTGTTCTGCCGAGGCGAACTCGATGTGTTGCGCGAAGCCACGGCGGGCGTCGTCGGCACGCGTATGCCCTCCGCGCGCGGCTTGCGCCTCGGACGCGCCTGCACCGCCGAACTGGTCAACGCCGGCGCGACGATCGTCAGCGGCGGCGCGGACGGCATCGACACCGCCGCGCACGGCCTCGCGCTCGAAGCCAGCGGCAAGACCGTCGTCGTGCTGCCGCAGGGCCTCCTGACCTACAGAATTCCGGATACCGTTCGCGAAGCCCTGGACAACGGCCGCGCGCTCCTGCTCAGTCAGTTCAGTCCGCTCGCGCCCTGGGCCACGCACGCCGCCGTTACGCGCAACGCCACCATCGCCGCGCTGTCGCGCCTCGTGTGCGTCGTCGAGCCCAACCGCACCGGCGGCAGCATGCGCACCGGCCACTGCGGCCTCGAGCAAGGCAAGCCTGTCTTCTGCGCCGTCAACGCGCGTCTCCCCGACTCCGGCCGCCTCCTCATACGCGCCGGCGCCGAGCCCCTCGCCGACGACCGCGACAACCTTCGCAAGAGCGCCCTCCTGAGCGCCTGGAAGACCGCTGCCACCGCCGCCAAGCTCTCCCCCCAGCGCGAACTGTTTTGAAGCAAGATCAACCACGAATCACATCAATCTGAGCCGGGGTTGACTGGAAGGCAAAGGCGCAAGAGGCCGCTTTTCATAGCTCCCATAACTCTCATGACTCCCATACTTCCCATCGCTCTCAAAGAATGGGAGTTATGGGAGTCATGGGAAGTATGGGAGGGATGAAGAGGCCAGTCGCGCTGCTTATGGGCGTCTTCACTCGTCTTGATAAATTCGCGGTCGGGCGGCATTAAACGATCGCAGCGCGTCCTCGCTCGCCGCGACGATCTCCTTTGCCGACTGCCCTTCCTCGATGCGCCTCCGCAGATCACCGCCGCCCGCCAGCACGTCGAAGTTCGGCTTCCACTCCAGTTTTTTCTCGTGCCGCTCTCGTATCGCGCAGAGCAGCGCCACCGCCGTGCGGAACGCGCGCACGTCCCGCGGGTTCTCCACCGTGATCCGAATGCCCCGGCATTCCTCATCGCGATACTGCGGGTTCGCGGCCTTCCCCGCGATCGCGCGTGGCGTATAGTCCACGGCCTCGATGCGGCACCCCGCACAGTCCTCCGCGTCCAACGCGGCCACAACCTTCTTCGCATCGAGCCACGGCGCGCCAATCACCTGGAACGGCGTATCGGTGCCGCGCCCCTCGTTGAGATTCGTCCCCTCGAACAAACACGTGCCCACGTACACCAGCGCCGTCTCCGGTGTGGGGATATTCGGCGACGGCGGCACCCACGGCAATTCGCAATCCGCAAACAAATGCCCGCGCAGCCACCCGTCCAGCGGTTTCACAATTACTTGCAGCGGCGTCGCATTGAACACTGTCCCCTGGAAATACCGCGCGATCTCGCCCATCGTCATGCCGTGCCGCACCGGCACATTGCCCCAGCACACCGCCGCGCCCGCGTCCGTGGCAATCGGCCCCTCGATCACCTCGCCGCCGACGGGATTCGGCCGATCGAGAATCAGCATCGGCTTCTTCGCCGCCGCGCAGGCCGTCATGCAGTCCTTCAGCGTCGACGGATACGTGTAATACCGCGCGCCCACGTCCTGCAAGTCCACTACAAAGTAATCGATTTCCGCCAACTGCTCCGGCGCGGGCATCTTTTGCTCGCCGTACAAACTGATCACCGGCGCCGCGCTCCGCTGCTGCTCCGTCACCTGCGCGCCCGCTTCGGCCTGCGACGTCAGCCCGTGTTCCGGGCTGTAGATGTAGCGCAGATCCACATCCGGCGCGAACGGCAGCACATCGAGAACGTGCCGCCCGAAACGATCCACGGCCGCGCGGTGCGTAAGCAACGCAATGCGCTGTCCGCGCAGCGGCGAAAAACCCTCGTCGATAAGCCGATCAAGGCCGGAGTGCGAGGCGAACCTGCCGGGATAACAATTCTTCGCGACCGCGTTGTAGAACGTGCGGCGGAGGGTATGGTTGTCGCGGTTCGCGCGCGTGGGATGGCAGGTGTTCCCGAGGAGAATCGCGTACTGTCCGCTCTCCCGATCCATCCACAGCGACGTGCCCGTCCAGCCGGAAAACCCAAACGAGGTCCGCACCGGCAAAAAACCGATGCTGTTGCCCGTGCGCGGATCGCCCGTCCACGAATCGAGCCACCAGCCCAGGCCCTGCCGCGGCTGAAACGGCACCTGGCCCGCGCGCGTCATTTCTTCGACCGTTTCGGCCTTCAGCACTTTGCCGTCGAGCAGCGCGCGGCTGAACGTCGCCAGATCGCCCGCCGTCGAGAACAGGCCCGCATGACCGCTCACGCCGCCCACGGCGTACGCATTCTCGTCGTGTACCACGCCGACGAGCAGGCGTTGACGCCAGGGACAATTCTCCGTGGCGGCGCATTGCGAGGCCCATTCCGCGGGCGGATTAAACGCCGTGCGCTCCATGCCCAGCGGCGCGAAGATGCGCTTGTGGCAAAACGAATCCAGCCTGTCGCGCGCGGCCATCTCGACCACGCGTCCGAGGATCATGAACCCGACGTCGGAATAGCGCCAATGCGTACCCGGCTCGGCTTCGAGTTCGAGCGCGGCATACCGCGCCAGCAACTCGTCGAGGCTGGAGACCTGTTTGTAGAAATCGCGGCCCGCAACAAGGCCCGCGGTGTGGGTAAGAAGATGGCGGATGGTGAAGCGTTGAAAAGCAGGGATAGGCACGTACCGGTGAACGGGATCGTCCAAACCAAGAGCCCCGTCATCCCGAAGCAGCAGAACCGCCGTCGTCGTAGCCACGGTCTTCGTCAGCGAAGCCAAATCGTACGGAGTACCCGCTTCTACAGGAAGCGTCTCCGGCTCGATTTGGCGCCACCCGAGAGCCGTCTGGAACCACGCCTCTTCCCGGTTGCCGACAATGGCGACGGCGCCCGGTGAACGAGAGTCTTCCAGTGCCTTGACCAGCGCCTGTGATAGCGCCGTTGACGCGCGGTCCCTGTATTCGCGCCCCGAAACAGAGGATCCTTCCATCGCCTGATGTCCTTTGATCTACGAACCGGCCGTGGGCGGCAGCCCATGCGGCACGCCATCCTTGGCGCCCACAAGGGCAGTCTACCCGCGAACGGGTCGTTTCTCAAGGGACGGCGACGACGGACGCGCCTACCCCTCCCTCATTAAACTGGGATGTTGCTTTTTGTGATGAAGGACAGCCGCACGTGTGCCACGGCTGAGGATCTCGCCGGCCCCGCGGACCCGTATGGCGCCCGCGGCTCCCTTGGGCGGCGCTTCCCATCCACGATTCCAAAAGCGCGTCAAAACGCCCGGGATTTCCAGGAAGGCTCGGTCACTCCTCCGCGATATCGAATGCTTCGCGCCCCACCCCGCAAACGGGGCACTTATCCGGAGCCTCATCCGATTCGACGACATAGCCGCATACGGGACATCGCCACTTGCGCATGATGTGCTTCCGGTTCCTCTACGCTTGGGGCCTACGGAGTCGAGAGAGAAAATGCGAGGGGAGGTGTCCGCGCCCACACCGACGACCCCGACGCCTGAATCCAGACGAGGTCGGAGCGACACTCCGCCGAGCCAATTCGGCCCGAGAACGGATCTCCCCTTCCGCAATTCGCGACTCCATGTTGCATTTCGCGCACTGCAAAGACCGACGAGGTCGGCGGGGTTACTTCTTCGCCGCAGCCTTCTTCGCCGGAGCCTTTTTCGCCACGGCCTTCTTCGCCGGAGCCTTCTTCGCGGGAGCCTTCGCAGCGGCCTTCTTCGCAGGAGCCTTCGCCGGGGCCTTCTTCACGGCCGGCTTCGCAGCGGCCTTCTTCGCGGCGGGCTTCT
>JAVEWL010000164.1:0-9484 GCA_034004565.1 FCB group bacterium
AAGTGGCTCCGGGCATCCCGCTCACGACCTTGTCCTAAACTCGCACGAATGCGCCCTGCTTGGGAGTGCCCGCATGAAACGTACTACGCTTTTTCAGCTTGCCTCGACTACTGTCTCATGAATAAGCCGCAGGGCCATGGGGAGTGTACTTATGCCACCTCCGGCAAGTGTGGAGGCGGCATGCCGGGAAGGGTTGGCCAGCGCGAACCGTTAGGTTCTGTGCAGGCCCTCTTGTTCCCTCTCCGAGGAAAGAGGGGAGGGCAAGGGGAGTTTAGGAAGCGGGAGCAAGACAATAGTTCCCGCGCCGCCGGAGCCAAACCTATCGAGCTACTTTGAATACGACATCGCGGGCGTGTTTGTTCGCCTGAGGGCCGCGCTCCTCGGAACCGCCATCGTCTTTCCCGTTGTACCCAACGCTATACACAACAAAACCACCATCCAGACATCGGTACCGCAGCGGTTTCCCGTCGAGCGGATCAATGGGTATAGCCGCCATAAACTCGGGAACCAGCTTCGTCAGATCGTCGGGGTACGCGCCGTGTACTGTTCGATATCGCTCCAGCGCGAGACTCGTCAAGGTCACCCGCGCATCGGCCACTGACCGCGCATCCGCCATGAAGAGCCCTGGTAAACCGCTCAGTGCCATCGATGTCGCAAGGGACCACGAGAATGGCCATCTATCAAGCTTATCGACGGCAGCCTGGGCCGCGCGATACCGACGATGAATGGGCAAGTGTCCGGCCTCGAGAATTCTCCGCTCAGTCTCCGCAAACATGGAGCGGCTGGGACCGAACATCGCCCACCCGATCCAGTTCCAATTGGGCGTGGGGTTCGAAGGGTTTCCTCCCCCCACCACAGGATCAATCAGGTTCATCCCGGTACGCCCCTCGGCGGCCACCACCAGTAACAACGTATCGGTCGGGGATTCGGAATCCGCGGCAAACGCTTCTCCGAGCGAACGAAGCTGTATTTCGTCGAGCGTTGCGCGGGCAAGCAAACGTTCGGTGGCAATCTTCCCGCGGTCTACAAAACCTATTCGAGACAACTGAGCCGAATACATAGGCTCGGCCCGGAGAAACGCATCCAATTTCATGAGATCGCGGATATCGCTAACAGCTTCGTCGGATTGTCCCTTTTCACTTGCCAGCACAGCATCGAAAAACAGAAGGTCTGCCAATTTGCGCATCTCGTCGATATGCGGCGCCGCCACGATTCCTGTGCCGTCAGACTTCAGGTCAAACCGCGCCCTCGGCTTCTTTGTGGCCTCACGCACTACTGACAGGCACTCTTGTTGCTCAGAAACAAGAGTCTGCATGCGCGAGCGCAAGGCGCCGTCAAGAGGCGATTCCGCCGGGAGTTTGCGGAGGGTTTGAAGCAACTCCAGTTCTTCTTCACCCTTCCGCAAGTGTGCGAAAGCCTTCTCCAATATAAGTGCCGCGTTGTCGTCATCCGGAATCTCTGGATAGCGCGCAAGCACTTCCTCAATTGTCGTGGGGTAGCCGTCAACCCGAAGCTGTTCCATATGGTTCCGTACCTGAAGGTACAGGTACGCACTGAATCCCAACCAACCGCAAGGCACCGCCACTGCAACAAGCAGAAGCAGCTTCAACCAATACTTCCGCCGTGAACCTCGCGCCGCCCCTGTCATTGTCAGCCCCCTTTATTGATCGTTACGTAAGCAATGTCCGGCTCTTATGTTACCCGGAATTCCCATTCGGGGGCTTTGCTTATTCTTCCGCAGCGCTGCGTTTGCCCCAGCACCAAAGCCCCCGAATGGGAATTCGGGGTTACATAAGGCCGTGTATAGCGGGTATTCGTCCACTTCGTCTACCAAGACAAACACCCCCAAGGCAGAAAGCCGCCTTGGGGGTGCCAGAGAGCATTACTGACTATCGTTCTACCGCGACCGCGCGGCCCTCTTTGGCGGCTTGATAGCAGGCATCGATGACCGCCATGTTTTTGATCGCATCGTCCACGGGCCACCGTGTCGGCCGGTTCGATCGCATGGCCTCCGCAAAATCCTGGATCTCCATTGCATAACAATTCGCGCCGGGCACGGTCACCACCTCATCCTCGGTGCCGCGGCGCAGGGTGAACTGCGTATCGTTATACCCCGGGAAGAAGGGCTGGTCCATCAGAATAAGCCCCGCCGTACCCATAATCTCGGCGCGCGCGTATCCGTTGGTTTCCATGCTCACCTGGAACTGCGCGATCGCGCCGCCGGGGAACTCGAGCGACCCGCTCAGCGTGTTGTCCACGTTGCCGCGCCGCTCGAAGGCAAACGCGCGGGCGGGTTCCTCGCCAAGGATGCGCCGGCAAAAGTTGATGCAATAGCATCCCACGTCCATCGTGGCGCCGCCGGCCAGTTCGCCCGATGCGCGGATGTTGGTGGCCCAGTCGCGCATGAGGAAGTTCTGCGTCACGCGAATCGCGACGATCTGTCCGATGCCGCCGGCCTTGATGGTCTCGAGGATGCGATCGTAGATGGGATGGTAGCGGTACATGAAGGCTTCGGCGAGGAGTTTGCCGGTGCGCTTCGAGGCTTCGGCCATTTGCCGCGCCTCGTCGGCGGTTACGGCAAACGGCTTCTCGCACAGCACGTGCAGCCCTGCTTCGAGCGCCCGGATGGTCCACTCGCAATGCATGCTGTTCGGCAGCGGATTGTAGATGGCGTCAACCTCGCCCGAGCGCAGCAGTTCCTCGTACGAGCCGAATGCGCGCGGAATGCCGTGTTCCTTCGCATATTCGTTGGCGCGGGTCCATTCGCGGCTCGACACCGCGTGCACGCGGCAATCGGCGCAGAGGGCCGCTCCACCCAGAAACGCGCGGTTGATGTGCGCTGTGCTGAGGATTCCCCAGCGAACCGTCGAGCTCATGTTATTTCCCTTGCGCGGGCGCGGCGGGCGCCTTGTCTTCGATGACGGCCGCCCAGACGATCCGGTCCAGGCCGGGGAATTGCCGCTCGAGGAAGGCGTTGCCCATCTTCATGATGTTTTCCTGTTCGCCGGTGGGCGCTTCCTTGTACTTCGGGTTGAGCTTCTCGACGACGTCCATGCCCTTCACCACTTCGCCGACGGGACCGAAGCCCATCTCATCCAGAAAAGTGTTGTCGGCGAGGTTGATGAACAACTGCGCCGAGCGCGTATCGGCACCCGCAGGGCTCATGGCGAAGGTGACCCTGCCGCGCGCATTGCTCTGCTTGGGCTTTTCCGCGGGGAGCTTGTTCTCGAGCCAGGTCATGGTTTTCGCGGGTTCGCTCGCGATCCCCCACTGCACGACAAAGCCCGGCACCACGCGGAAGAAAATACAATCGTCGTAATAGCCGGTCTTGACGAGCTTATACACGCGTTCGACGCCCAAGGGCGACCACTCGGACTTGAAATTGACGACGAAGTCGCCCGCCGTCGTGTGGAACTGCACGTTGAACGTGTCCGGCGTTTCCTTGACTTCGTTGAGGCTGAGGGGTTCTTCCGGGCGCCGGTCCGTGGTGGCAATATCGGCCTTGGGGGCCGCCTCGGGCTTCTTCTCGCCCGCAGTCTGCTCGGCCTGTTCGGCGCGCGCGACACGTTCCCTGGCCAGGTCAACCGCTTTGAGCCGTCCGGGGGTCAGGCGCTCCTGCCGAAACTGGTACGTACCGTAAAGGGCGATGATTCCCGCCGCTAGCAACGCGGCGGCCATAATGGTTTTTTTGGTCATGGCTGTCATTTCCCGCGGTCCCGATTACTCTTCCAATTCGCCGTGCGGGTACGATCCCAGCACGCGGAATTCACTGCATTGTTTCGCGACGCTTTCGAGGGCGTCCTTGATCTTCGGCTCGTCGATGTGTCCATACATATCCATGAAGAACACGTATTCCCAGGCCTTTTTTTGTGAAGGCCGGGACTCGATGCGCGTCAGGTTGATCCCGCGCGACGCCAGCGGCAGCAGCAGGGCGTAGAGCCCGCCCGGCCGGTCCTTGATCGCGCACAGGACCGATGTCTTGTCGTTGCCGGTGGGCTTCGGCGCGTGATGGCCGATGACGAAGAAGCGCGTGAAATTGTGCGAGGCATCCTCGATACCGGTGGCGACGATCTTGAGGCCGAAGGTTTCGGCGGCCAGTTCGCTTCCCAACGCCGCCGCGCCGGGTTCTTCGGCCGCGACCCGGGCCGCCTCCGAGGTGCTCGATACTTCGACCAATTCGGCGTTGGGCAGGTTCGCGCGGAGCCAATTCCTGCATTGTACGAAAGGCTGCGAGCGCGAGTATACCTTCTTGATCTCCGTGAATTCGCTGTTTGACAGGAGGCTTTGGGTGATGTGCATCATCACCTCGTTAATAATCGTAAGGTCGGACGAAATGAAGCGGTCCAGCGTGTCGCTCACGCCGCCGCTCATGGCCGTCTCGATGGGCACGACGCCGTAGTCGATGCGTTTGCGCTCGACTTCCGTGAAAATGTCCGCCACGGACGCCAGGGGGTGGTACTCCGCGTTCACGCCGAAGATGCGCTGCGCCGCGAGGTGGCTGAAGGTGTCGCGCGGACCGAGGAAGCCAATGGTAATGGTCTTCTCGAGGGCGCGCATGGCGCTGATGATCTCGCGGTAGATGGACCGCACCGCCTTATCGGGTAAGGGGCCGAGGTTTTTGCGCCGCAGCTCGTCGTAGACCGCCTTCTCGCGTTCGGGCACGTAGAAGATCTCGCTGTTCGAGCGTTTGAGGTCGCCGATCGCCATCGCGCAGCGGGCGCGCTCGTTCAACATCTGCAGGATCTGCGTGTCGAGCGAGTCGATCTTCTGGCGCAATTCTTCGAGCGTCACTTTCCCTTACCCTCCAGGATCTCCAACGGCGCGTGGCTGACCATGATTTCCCGCGTACGTCCCGAATCAAACCGTATATGCGCGCGCAGGTTTGCGCCCGAACCTCGCGTATACATCACCACGCCCGGCCCGAACATCGCGTGCCGCACCTTCACACCCAGGCGAATCTTTTCGGCATCGCCTTTCGCCGCGCCCGGTTTCGCGATGGTCTTCGCGGGGCCCGGCGCGTCCGGCGTGTGCCATTCGAGCGCGTTCCGCGGAATCTCGCCCACGAAGCGCGACAAGGCCGCATCCCGGCGCTCGCCGTACATCGTGCGCGTTCGCGCCGCCGAAAGGGTCAAGCGCCGCCGCGCGCGCGTCATGGCCACGTAACACAGCCTGCGCTCTTCCTCGAGTTCCTCGTCCGATTCCAGTGCGCTGGCGTGAGGCAGAAGGCCTTCCTCCAAACCTATCAGGAAGATGTTGTCGAACTCAAGGCCCTTGGCGCTGTGAATGGTCATCAGCGTGACGCCCGGTTCCTCGTCCTGCCAGGTGTCCACCCCGCTCACGAGGGCCATATCCTGCAGGAACGCTTGCAGGCCGCCCTCGCTTCGGGCATCGGCCTCGCCGCAACTCGAAACATATTCGTCCAACACCTCAAGGCGCGTGCGGTAGTCCTTCTCGTCGGACTGGCGCACGAATTCGCGGTAGCCGGTGCGCTCCATGAGCGTGTCGACCAGCCCGGCCAGGGGCATCCGCGTGGCTTCCAGTGTAAAATCATCGATGATGCGCACAAATTCCGCCGTGGACGCCCGCGTGCGCGTGGGAATCGTCTGGTCGTGCTCCGTTTCGCGTAAGACTTGCAGGAGCGGCATGTTGCGCTCCTGGGCGTATTCCTCGTAGCGTTCGAGGCTGACGCTGCCGATACCCCGCGCGGGCACGTTCAGGATCCGGCGCAGCGACACGTCGTCCACCGGGTTCACCAGCAGGCGCAGGTAGGCGATGAGGTCCTTGACCTCCTTGCGTTCGTAGAAGGCCGTGCCGCCCACGAGCTTGTAGTTCATCGAATGCCGGCGCAGCGCTTCTTCTATAAGGCGCGACTGCCCGTTGGTGCGGAACAAGATCGCCACGTCCTTCGGGGCTACGCCGGAGGTCGCGATCTCCTCGACGACAAACGTCGCCTCGTCCTCGCCGTCGCGGGCCTGATAGAAACGAACCGGCGGCCCCGGCGGGCAGCTTGTGCGCAGCGTCTTGCCGAGCCGCTCGATGTTGTGCGCGACGACGGCGTTCGACACCGACAGGATCTGCGGCGTGCTGCGGTAGTTTTCCTCGAGCCGGATGACTTTCGCGCCGGGGTAGTCCTTCTCGAAATCGAGGATATTGCCCAGTTCGGCGCCGCGCCAGGAATAGATGCTCTGATCCTCGTCGCCCACCACGAAGAGGTTGCCGTGATTGCCGCTGAGGTACTTCGCGATCCAGTACTGCGCGCGGTTGGTGTCCTGATACTCGTCCACGTGCACGTAGCGATAGCGGTAGGCGTAGCGCTCCCGAATGGCCGCGTGTTCCCGCAACAGCCGCGCCGTCAGCACGAGCAAGTCGTCGAAATCCACACCCGACACCCGGTGCAGTGCCGCGTGGTAGCGCGACCAGAGTTCGCGGTAGGTTTCCTCCTCGGCGGTGGCGATGTCGACGTCGGCGGGCGTCTTCAGCGATTGCTTGAGGCCGCTCACCCAACCGAGGGCGTCGCGCGGCGAGACCTGCGCAAACTTCGGCGGGAGTTCTTTAACCTGCCGTTTCATAACGGAAAGCTGATCCGCATCGTCGAAAATGGTGAACGACTTCGGACGCCCCAACGCTTCGATGTCCCGGCGCAAGACATACAGCCCAAACGAATGGAAGGTCCCCACCCACGCGCCGACCTTGCCTACGTTCAGGCGCTCGGCGACCCGCGTGCGCATCTCGTTGGCCGCGCGGTTAGTGAAGGTCACCGCCAGCAGGTGGCGCGGGTCAATGCCGCGCTCACTGGCCAGGTACGCCAAACGTTCCACAATGACGCGCGTCTTCCCGGTCCCCGCGCCGGCCAGCACGAGGGTGGGCCCGTCGCCTTCGGTCACGGCGCGCCACTGGGCTTCGTTAAGTTGTTGCATGGGATGCTTCCGTCGGTTTTCGCATTTCGAACAGGAGCCAAAGAGGGGTTATGCTACGTTACAAATCCAATGTTTTCAAGGCGATGATTTGACGGTCCCGTTCCCAAGTGGTATCATCACTTTGCACACGAGGGCGTCACTTGAAGAGGAGAAACCACGTCATGAGCAAGCCTCGGGCCCGAGGTTTTACGCTGATTGAACTGCTTACCGTCATCGCGATCATCGCTATCCTGGTGGGGATTACGGCCGCGGTGCTGCCGGGCGTGATGGAGCGTGCGAAAATTACCAAGACCGAAACCACGTTCAAACAGTTGCACACCGCTTTGTCCACGTACCAGATTGACCGTGGCAGTCTCCCGGCTGGGTATGGGTATTATCTTCATTTTAATGAAGACACAGGTAAGAACATTTACCAGTACCAACCCTATACTGTGGCCATAAAGTCATTTCGCGATTTTGCCTTGTATGACGAATACTGGGCGCAGGATTACGACCTAAGCAAGAACAATCATATTGATATGCTTGAATTTCAGCCCTTGGGCAAGAAGACGCCCGGGGGCAACTATGTCTTTTATGACCCTGCCGATACTCCTTCCGTCTATCCCGCCCTCTATACGGGCAGCAATTTAAGCACTGATACCGAAGCAATGAAGACGGCCACACCACCGTTCGCGTACTTCCCTGTGAATCGGGCTCAGGCAGATAAGCTCAGGAAGTTCTGCGCAAGCAACCCCAGCTATGAATTTGCGAATACATCGGAAGTTGCCACGTTTATCTTCAACAATCTGTCCTTCCCCCCTCCTTTCTATGATGACTATGTTCTCGTAAGCCCTGGTCCGGCGGGAAAGACCTTTGGAGTCATAGTCGAAGACGATAATAAGTTGATGGATACCGTTACGGACACCGATGGAGACGGGGACGATTTGGGGCACACTTACTATATAAACGCGTTGCGCACCTTCTATCTTGCAACACGCGACCAGAATGAAAACGGGTTACTGGACTACGATTTTAGGGCCAGAACGCGTGGCGGAGAAAACTTCACATTGCCTGATGGTAGCATGGGGGCTGGACCGCTCATTTTCCACGCAGGCAAGTAGTTGGCCCGCATCAAATTCAAGTAGGGCGCAATCGGGAAACCGGTTGCGCCCTTTTTCTTTGTCAGACGCTTGCATGTACGTGCTTGCGGGGAGGTGTTCCGCGTTGACGGAGCGATCTTCTCTTCCTTCCTCTCCTTTTGGGTGGGGGGAGCCCAGTCCCTCTTGACCCTCGCGATGTTCCAGGAGCCGGCGCTTGCGCACTGCCGGGCAAATCGCGAGAATGGTCCACGCATTGGGCAAACGGCGTCATCGGCAACCAGGGGGAATCGTATCAATGACACCGCGTGAACGCGTCTTCCGCACGCTGGAGTTCCGCAATCCGGACCGCGCCCCGAGGGACCTCTGGGCTTTGGCCGGTGTCGGCATGCTTCGCCAGGACGAACTTGACGAGCTGCTCGCCAAGTATCCCGGCGATTTTGCGGGCCCCAACGGCGCGTACGGTCCGTCGTCGGTGAGCCGGGGGACCCCCGCGGAGGTCGGCGAATACATTGACGAGTGGGGGTGCGTCTGGAACGTGGCCGAGGTTGGCGTGGCAGGTGAAGTGAAACGCCCGCCCCTGGCCGACTGGTCCGCCCTCGACACGTGGAGTCCGCCGTGGGAAATACTGGAAGGCGCCGACCTTTCGCGCGTGAACGAGGGCTGTGCGAAGACCGGCCTTTTCGTCAAAGCCGGCACGCACGTGCGCCCCTTCGAGCGCATGCAATTCCTGCGCGGCACCGAGAATCTATTCATGGACCTCGCCTGGCAGCCTGCGGAATTCACGAAGCTGTGCGAGATGCTGCACGAGTTTTTCCTGCGCGACTTCGAGCTGTGGCTCGAGACCGATATCGACGGTATCGGGTTCATGGACGACTGGGGCGCGCAGAACAGTCTCCTGATCTCCCCGGACTTGTGGCGCGGCATCTTCAAACCGATGTACAAGGACTATTGCGACATGGCCAAGGCCGCGGGGAAGAAGATCTTCTTCCATTCCGACGGCTACATCATGGACATCTATCCCGACCTCATCGAACTCGGCATCGACGCGGTGAACTCGCAACTGTTCTGCATGGACATCGAGGAGATCGCCCGCCTCCACAAGGGCCAGATCACTTTCTGGGGCGAGATCTCCCGGCAGGACATCCTTCCCTTCGGCAGCGTTGAGGACGTGCGCAACGCGGTGCGCCGCGTTCGGCGCGCCCTCGACGACGGCCGCGGCGGCGTCATTGCCCAATGCGAATGGGGCGTCCGCGATCCGAAGGAAAACATCGAGGCCGTTTTCGAGACCTGGCAGGAAGAGCGGCCGGAATAGGTGATGCCCGGAGTGCTTTGTGGCACCCCCAAGCCGGCTTCATGGCTTGGGGGTGTGGGTGAGGGAAGGACTGCAAGGACCACAACGACAGCAAGGACGAGAAGAAGGCATGAGACTTTGGGCTCCCCTCACCCTACCCCTCTCCCCAGGGAGAGGGAATCCTTCGTGCGCGAGTG
>JAVEWL010000165.1:0-9474 GCA_034004565.1 FCB group bacterium
GCCGCGCGCAAGCTACCGAAGTGGCATCCACTTAATCTTGACAGCGAATCAGACCCTTTGCCGCTTCCGATACTACACGCCGCAGTGACCGTGCACACCCTGTACACCCTGAAGAATCCTCGCGAAGCAATAGCGCGCATATGTTCTAATTTGGAGCCAGGTGGATACATCTACGCGGCTGACTTGGGCCGTATTCTTAACTTGATGGACTGGAGCGCCTATCTTTTTCGTGTGAACCTGCAAGATCATGGACTTCTTCGCACGCTCAAACTATTTATTCAAGGACGCGAAGTGAGGCGGCAAAATGCAAGAATTTCGAAACACCAATGGGCAGGTGATTACTGGCTCCACGACATTCGGGAGTACCGGGCTTGCTTTGAGGAGCAAGGAGTCTCAGTTCTATATTCGTCGAGTGAGTTTTATCGGGGTTACGATGATCTAGTTGTTGGCCAGCGAACCATCACCAATTGCACCGAGGCAAGCGACTGACAAGCCTAGCAGTATTGATTAGTGCATTACTTCTTTTCTTCACAACGACAGCAAAACGTAGTATAGCCCCTCCACTGTTTCTGCCATCTTCGGATAATGGAGAGTGTCTGGCAAATCGGTGGTCTTATGGTAATTCGCGTTGCGGTAGAACGCGGTGTCAGTAATCATGACCGCCGAATAGCCCTCGTTCCAGTAGTTTAGTTGGTCGGACAGCCCGGCGCCCATCAATAACGACGACAACACGGCCTCGACCGGAATGTCCGAGCCCAGCCGCATCGCCTGGGCTACCAGGCCAATGGGATCGGTCGCGCCTTTGCGGCCCACCACGGCGATGAAGTTTCCCGTGGAAGAAAACGAACCGCTGCGCAGGAACGACGGCGGCAACTGCTGCGAATTGGGCGCATCCGAGTAGTAGCCGATCATTTCCAGACTGATCATGAGCCGCACGCGCGCGGCTTCCTGTTTAAGTGACTTCGCATGGACCGCGCTGCCCATGGTCGGCTTTCCAAAGTGGGGCGGCTCTTCCAGGGTGTACGCCACGAATTCGACGCAATAGCCCAGGGCGGGTTTTTGCTGCGACACGAGGCGCGCGAGTTCGATCAGGCCCGCCACGCCGCTCGCGTTGTCGTCGGCGCCGGGTCCCTGTCCCGCCACGTCGTAGTGCGCGCCCACGACAATCCGGGGCGCCGTCACGGGGCCAAAGCGCGCGATGATGTTCTTGTACGGCTGTCCCTCGACTTGATAGCGCTGCTCGTAGATGGCATACCCCGCCGCGGCGAATTCGCGGGAGATGTAGCCTGCGGCCTGGTCCAGGGCGAGGGGGTTCTGCGAATTTCGCGGCCGGCTCGTGCCGATGAGCGCGGTCACGTGCGTGCGCAACCGCTCGGGGTCCACCTCCACGGCCGCGGTCGGCTGCGCCTTCAGGGTAAGCGTAGTGGGCGGCGAGGCCGTGGATACGCAACCCAGGGCCGTCAGCCATGCAACGGACACGAAAGCCAGAATGCGGAGCGTTCTCATGGTTTTACCTCACAGAGTTGGAAGCCTCGCACACAGCATAGCAGGAGGGAGCCCCAGAATAGGACAAGCCCCGGCGGGTGCCGGGGCTTGATGTCGTCCGTCAAGGTGAAACTGGTTAGCCGGGGCGTACTTGTGTCGCTTCCGGTCCCTTTTTGCCTTGGCTGGGCTCGTACATGACCTTCTGACCATCCTGAAGGGTCCGGAAACCATTCATGTCGATGTTCGAGTGATGCACGAACAAATCGCTGCCGCCGTCGTCCGGTACGATAAAGCCGTACCCCTTCTCATCGCTGAACCACTTCACTGTACCTGTTGCCACGTGTCTACCTCCGCAACGGCTCTCCCCAGAAATTAAAGAGAGTACCTGCCCGTATTGACCGTTGGACCACACGTACCCCAAGCCGCAACGGGCACCAACACAACATCGACAGTTAATCATGTTTATGAGCAAAAGTCAACAATAATCCTAGGGCATATTCCCCATAAACCCTTGCGTTGATTGAAGAAATGGGCGACGAGTTCCATAATCCGAACGCCGCGCGCGCTTAGCCAGAATTAGCAGAGTGTTGCGCGTGGTTTACGGGAAAACCCGCAGCAACAGGTTAAAGGGATTTCCGCTGCTTTGGCATTGAGGAACGCCAGGATTAATCGAAACAGAGGCCAATGTGCCGTATTTGCCAAGCCGGCACATAGTGTAACATTACACGAATACACCCAAAAAGGAGCGGTGGTGGTCACTGACGGGGGGCTTTCAAGCGGTTTCGGGAGAACGAAAGCAGATGAAGCGTCAACGTGGGGAGGAGGAGTTGCGTCTGAAATTAAGAGGAGTACGCTGGAGCGTGGCCAAGACAAGGCGAGGCCGAAATCATGCGGCAGCGGCGGCGGCGGTGCGCTGAAGCGCGTTGAACTCGGCGTAGGCGTTGTCAAGGCACGTGGGACAGTAGCCGTGGCTTGCGGCCGCACCGGCAAGATCGGCGTCGGCGACGGTTTCCCAGCCATCTTCGATGTGAACGCGCTTGCATACGCAACATTGGACAACCATAATAGCCTCGCTTTCTTTCTGCCTCGTCCTGACCGCACAGAGCATGCGGCGTGCCAAATAGGATTGAGACAGCGCTTCCTTGCCATAAGTTATTGCAAATAGATAAGATAGTGGGTTTGGGCGGCAGGCGGGGCCGGATATGGACCACCCCTTCAGCCCATTGGAACAGGCAGAATTTTCCAGGCGGCGATTTCGGGAGCGCAGCCACCATATGTTGTGGTCATAATGCCAGAAAACCGTGTGTTCGTCAATACCCTGTGATCCATAGCGAATCACAATCTCCAAAACACTGGGCAGAGGTTTCCTATGATAGAGGTTCGCAGCCTCACCAAGTACTACGGAAGCATCGCGGCGGTCAACGATCTCTCGTTCCACGTGGAAAAGGGCGAGATCGTAGGCTTTCTAGGACCAAACGGCGCGGGCAAGACCACCACCATGCGCATGCTGACGGGTTTTTCGCCCGCCTCGAAGGGCACGGCGCGCATCGCCGGCTACGACGTGCGTGAACAGCCGCTCGAGGTGAAGCGCCGGGTGGGCTACCTGCCGGAGAACATCCCTCTGTATCCCGAGATGCGGGTGCGGAAATTCTTGCAGTACGTGGCGGAGGTAAAGGGCCTCTCCGGGGGCGACCGCGTCCGCGAGGTGGACCGCGTGGCCGAGCGCTGCGGGCTCCGAGACGTCGCGGGGCGCACGGTGGGCAACCTGTCGAAGGGCTACCGCCAGCGCGTCGGCCTGGCGCAGGCGCTTATTGGCAGTCCGCCCGTGCTGATCCTGGATGAGCCGACGGTGGGTCTGGATCCGCGGCAGATTATTGAAATCCGCCAGATGATCCAGGATCTCGCGCGGGAGCACACGGTCCTGCTGAGCACGCACATCCTGCCGGAGGTCTCCATGATTTGCCGGCGCGTCATCATCATCAACCGGGGGCGCATTGTCACCGAGGACACCATGGAGCGGCTTTCCGGCGGCGACGCCCGCGTCTTCGTAGTCGAAGCCGACGGCGCGCCCGCCCGCGTGGAGAGCCTGCTGAAATCGGTAAAGGGCATCGGGACGGTGACCGCGGAGGGCAACGGCCGTTTCGCGGTGACCTCGAAGGATAGAGGTGTGCGGGAAGCGATCGCGCGGGCGGTGGTGGAGGCCGGTATGGGCCTGCGCGCCCTGGAAACGCGAAGCCGCACGCTCGAGGAGGTGTTTGTGGAAGCGATTTCAGCCGACGGAGGGCGCGAGTCATGAGGGGCGCCTGGGCGGTCTGCAAGCGGGAATTCTCGTCGTATTTCACCACTCCGGTGGGCTACGTGGTGCTGGCGACCTTTGCCGTCGTCACGGGACTCGGTTTTACCGGCTCGTTCATTACGTACGCGCGCATCTCGAAGGCGCCCTCGGCCTACGGCGAGTACGTGGGCGTGCCGGATTTCGAGGAGTCGTTCCTGAGTCCCTTCCTGGTGTTTTGCGGGCTCATGCTGATGTTCATCGGTCCGCTGGTCACCATGCGCCTGCTCGCCGAGGAGCGCAACCGCGGCACGGCCGAGCTGCTGTTCACGCATCCGCTGCGGGACCGTGACATCATCTTCGGAAAGTACCTCGCCGCGCTGGGCATGGTGCTGGTGCTGATCGGCGTCATCGCCGTGCAGATGGGCATCGTGAGCTACTATGCGGACGTCGAGCCCGCGGTGCTCGTGCTGGGGCTGGCCGCCGTGTTCCTGATGGGCGCGGCGTTTTGCAGCCTGGGGTTGTTCGTGTCGTCGCTGACCCGCAACCAGGTGACGGCCGGCACGCTCACCTTCGGCCTCTGGTTCGTTCTTTACGTGCTGGGCACCTTCGGGCAGGACATGTCGGACAAGAACCCGGCTCCCGCCACGTGGCCCGAAGGCATCCAGAATGCGGTGGGCTGGGGCTACGGCATCTTCCGCCAACTGGTGCAGCAGTTGCCCCTGGATTCGCATGCAAAAGAAATGGCCCAGGGCGTGCTGGCGCCCAAAGACATTATCTACTACGCGGTCTTCATCGCCTTCTTCCTGTTCCTGACGTTCCGCGCCCTCGACGCGCGCAAGTGGAGGGCGTAACCGTGAAATACCTGCGCCTGATATCGGGCCTTCTTGGCCTTCTGGGACTGGCCGTCGCGCTGAACCTGCTGGTCCTCAAGGAAGACCTCTCGACAACGGCGGTGCTGTTGCCGCTCGCCGCCGGGTTCCTGTTCGGCGCGCTGTGGCTGGTGCTGCGCCTCGCCACCCTGACGGAAACGTTCGGCCAGGGCAAGACCGTGTACGGCATTTACAGCGCCGTGGGCGTGATGGTTTTCTTCGCCATCTGCATACTGTTATACGGCTTCGGGAGCCGCTGGGACCGCGAATGGGACCTCACCCAGGAAGGCCGCCGCGCGCTGGCGCCGCAGACCAGGCAGGTCTTGCAGGCGCTGCCGAGCGAGGTCGAGGTGACGGCCTTCTTCGTCAAGGCGAACGATTCGGTCATCGACGCGGCCCGGGAGAAGACCCAGCGCTTCCTCGAGCAGTGCCAGCAATACACGCCGCGCCTGAAGGTCGAGTTCGTCGATCCGGTTGCGGAGCCCGCGCGCGTGGCGGCGCTGAACTTGGAGGAGGAGCGCCTGGCCACACCCGGCACTGTGGTGCTGAAGTGCGGCTCGCGCCCACCGAGGGTGCTGCCCCTGTCGGGCGTGACGGGCCGGCTTGAAGAGCGCGATTTTACGAACGCGCTCATCAACGTGTCGCGGCGTTCGCAGCCGAAGGTGTACTTCCTGCAAGGGCACGACGAGCGCAATCCCGATCTCGACGCCAAGGCGCACCCGAAACGCGGCTCGCTGCTGTTCAAGGTTCGCCTGCAATCGGAATCGTACCTGCCGACCTCGCTAACCTTTGGGCTCGAAGCCCCCAAGGTGCCGGACGATTGCGAGATTCTCATCATTAACGATCCCGAACTCCCGCTGCGGCCGGATGAAATTGAAGCCATTCAAAGGTACCTCGATAGAGGCGGGCGACTGCTGTTGCTCCTGGATCCGCCCGTGGCGCGCCCGCCGCTCGAGGTGCTGAACACGTGGCTCTTCGACCGTTACGGCATCGCGGTGGGCAACGACATCCTGCTTTCGAGCCTGAGCGACAAGCCGCGGGACATCTACCTTTTGCCCGACACGGGGCAGGTCGCGGCCAAGCTGACCAGCCGGCCGTTCCCCCAGGATTTCCCGGGCTGCTTCAGCAAGCAGCACCCGATCACGCGCGGGTTCGACAAGGATCTCGTCCTGCGTGAGACGCGCAGCGTGGATCTCGCTCCGACCCTGCCGGAAGGCGTCGTCGGCGAGGTCATCCTTCGTTCTCTGCCCTTCACCTACGCGGAGACCGACCTGAACCTGCTCGCGCAGGGCAAGGCGAACCAGGATCCCGACGAGCCGTCGGGCTGGCCGTCCATTGCCGCGGCGGTAACGGCGCGCACGGCCGCGCCCGTGGGCGATACGCAGAAGACCCGCGACGCGCGAATAGTCGTGATCGGCGACGGCGACATCGCGTCGAACGAGGGCATGATCTTCGTGGGCCACATCAACCTCCTGATGAATGCGATGGCCTGGCTGAGCGAGTCGGAAGAACTGATCGCCATTCGCCCCACGGGCAAGGAGGATCCCCCCATCATTCTCACGGCGGGCGAGGAGCAGTTCATCGCGTGGGTGGCGTGCCTGGGCATTCTGCAGGCGGTTGTGTTAACGGGCATCGCCGTACAGGTATGGCGGAGGAGATATCAATGAGCGGCCGGAGCGTTGGTATCCTGACGATCTTGCTGGTAGCGCTGGGGCTGCTATTCTGGTTCACGAAGGACGCCAAGGAGCAGTCGCGCATTGCCGAAGAGGCGGATAAGAAGGTTTTCGCCTTCGCGCCCGGCGATGTGCAGAGCATTACTATCACGCGCGGTGACAATACGCCGGTCACGGCTCGGCAACAGAACGGAGAATGGTCCGTCGTGGAGCCCTATCCGCTCAAGGCCGAGTCGCTGCGCCTGAAGCGCATGGCGGAGACCATCGCAACGCTGGCCAGCGATCGCACCCTCGATATTTCCCCTTCGGACTTTCCCGAGTACGGCTTGGACAAGCCGGCCCTTACGCTGGAGTTCGAAGCCGGCGGCAAGACCAACCGGATCGATTTCGGCGGAATGGCGCCCACCCAGGACCACCGCTACGCGCGCCTCGACGAAGGTCCGGTCCTGCTGCTCCGGTCCGAGGCGTTTTCGGAATTGAACGCGCGTCTCCAGGATTTGCGCGACCGCTCGATTGTCGAGGCGGGCCCCGCGGGCGTGACTCGCTTCGAGTTCGCCTGGACCAGCCGCGACGACAAGGGCAATCCCAAGGAATCCGTACCGGTCGTGGTGGAAAAGCGCGACGACGGGCGCTGGTACATGGTTAAGCCGGTTGAAGGGGCGGCGCAGCAGGAAATGGTGCAAAACCTGGCCTCGATGCTGGCCCAGATGCCCGGGCGCGACTACGTCGATGCGCCGGAATCGCTCGCCGACTACGGTCTTGCGCCGCAGAAGGCCCGTATTACGGCCTGGACCGGCCCCGATTCGGCTCCTCAAACCGTCTATATTGGCGGGTTGGCCAAGACGGGCGAAAAGGACGGTCTCTACGCCAAACGCGAAGACGCGCCTGCGGTATTTGTGGTCGAACCGGGTTTTGTGCAGCATTTTCCGCAGTCCCCCGACTCGTACCTTGCGCGCACGCTCCTGACCTATCCCGCAAGCGATATGCGAAAGCTTCACTACACCGCCGGCACCACGGAGATTGTCTTGGAGAACGACCCCAAGAAGGGCTGGACGATGACGCAGCCGGCCGTTGAAATGACCGACCAGGAAAACGCTTCGGAGTTCATTGCCGCCTTGAAGGACCTCCCGGTCCTGGAGTTCCTCCCGAGTCCGCCGGATCCGGCCATGCTGGAACCGAATACGTGGTCGATGGATATTACGCTCAAGGACGGCAAGACCTTTCCCATTGTCGTCGGGAAGAGCACTGCGGAAGGCGATTATTACGCGATTCAGGACACCGGGATGCCAGCGCGGGTTCCTGCAAAGCAGGTCGAGGACCTGAAGGTCGAGCCGTTCTTTTTCCAGGATAAATTGATTTTCGATTTTCCGCAAGACAAAATAACCCGCTTTGTGTTAGAGTTAGACGGTCTTCGGTATATTTTCGAGCGTGTCGGTAGAGACTGGCTGGTGCGGGAACCGGCGAACAAACGCTGGGAATCGCAGGGCGATATGCTCTCGCTTTTGCGGGCGCTGAGTCCGGTGTACGCGCTGGGCCTCGAACCGGCCGGAATGGATCCGGCGCGGACAGGCCTGGACAAGCCGGTGTTGACGATTGAAGCATCGGCGGCCGCCACGGCGCGGCTCGAAAGAGACATGGTGTACGGTCCGCTTTCGGTGGGCGTTCCGAGCGAGGGGGACTCGCAGCAACGGTACGCTTCGGTCGTGGGCCGGTCGGAGGTTTATCGCGTCCCGCAGTTTATCGTGGATGCGGTAAGAGAGGCATTGAAGGGCGTTCGCGAGGCACAGTGACCGCATCCCTGCCGGGCGCCCTTTATCTTCAGGCATTGGGCGAACGCGCTTTGGGGGCAAAGGCAACAATGAAGTACGGTACATTGGTGTTGGGATTGGCGACGCTATGCATCCTGGGTACGGTTACGCCGGCCGGGGCGGGCGAACCTCTGTCTTTGGGCGCTTTGTTCGGCCCGGAAGCCGGTGCCGTGCTCAAGAGCACCATTCCCGCGGCGATGGATATCGCGCAGAAAGCGTGTAAGGCCACCGCGGACCAGTGCGGCATCAAGGCCGTGAAGGTGGCGGACCTGCCTGAAGTTGTGCGCCGCTCTATCGAGGCGTCTTTCCCAAAGGGCGTGGTCGAGGGGGCGAACCTCCATTTCGACATGCCGCTTAACGACCCCCAGATGGGCATCGGTTTTCTGAACACCGTGGGCATGATTGCCTCGGGCGGCGGCGCGGTCATGGGCATGACCTTTGGCAACGACATTTACGTTGAATGCTCGCAGGCCTCGCTATCGAGCGACCCCGAGTCGCGCTCGCTTGTCGGGCACGAACTCGTGCACGTGGCGCAGTACCAGGCGATGGGGTTCAGCAAGTACAAGGAACTCTACGCCAAGGAAACGGCCACGAAGAACTCGTACGAGGACAACGCGCTCGAAAAGGAAGCCTTCCTCTATCAGGACCGCTTTGCGCGCGCCGAAGACCGTGGCTTCTTCGCCTTCTATCGTTCATCCGATCGCCCTGAACAGGTCGCGACGCGAAACGGCAAGTTGGTGGCGTTGGACGATGTCGCGGGCTTGGATTCGCGGGAAGTAGCGGTTACGGCCGCCAACGAAAGCCTGGCGAGACAGGCCACCCTGGTGCTGGGTTCGGATGATCCGGCCACCGGGCGCATTGCCCCGCAGATCCTCGATACGCACGGCGGCGCGCCGCTGCACACGTTCAATGGGGTGTCGGCACCCCTCGCGAGCATAACCAACGTGCGCGCCGGCGATGCCGGCCCCTACCTGGTGGCCGTAAGCACGAAGGACGGTGTCGAGATCGCGTGGCGGACGTCCCGCGGATTCCGGTCGGAGCGCTTCCCCGCGGACGCGACCCTCGAAGCCGCCGACGGCAGCACCCGCGTCATCGCCGGAAACAGCCGCTGGCATTGGACCGGGGAATCCTTCGCCCGCGACTGATTAGCGGGATGAGTGGCCTCTTTTCGTTCTCATGACTTCCATATTTTTTATGTAACACGTTAGCCGAATGCCGGGTGGCTTCTTTCCGGGTGGGATCGACGCGAAAGAGTGCCCCCACACCCCGACCCTCTCCCCCGATGGGGGAGAGGGGGAAAGCCGGGTGCGACTGCATGGTTTGTCCCCCTCTCCCCCATCGGGGGAGAGGGTCGGGGTGAGGGG
>JAVEWL010000166.1:0-9465 GCA_034004565.1 FCB group bacterium
GATCAATAGCGCGAGGGGAATGTTGCGCTTGGCGTTCCGAATCTCGCCTCCGAGCGACGTGATGTTGTTCCATCCGTCATAAGCCCAGAACGCGCCCAGGAACGCCGAGAACATCGCCCCGAACAAACCCAGCGACGTGGCGTATTCGGCCTTGGGCGAAGCCAGTACCGGCGTGAAGTTCGCCGCAGCATCCCCGCTCAAGGTTATCCCCAGCACCACCAGCACCGAGATCCCCAGCAGTTTCAGCAGGGTCGAGATGTTCGCGATCATCCCGCCGAAAACCACGCCGAAATAGTTCGCCGTACTGAGCGCAACAATCGTGGTAATCGTGAAAAGCTTCACGCCCAGGTTGTCAAGCGGGTAGAACAGACCCAGGACGTTCCACTGCTCCCACGCCTCCGGAAGCCGTGGGAAATGCAGCAGCCAGTTCGCCGATTCCCCGAATACATACGCAATCGACGCCACCGAGGCCGTCTGGATCACCACGAACGACGTCCATCCGAAAAAGAACGCGAACCCGCGCCCGTACATCCGCTTGAAGAACGGATAGTACCCGCCCGGTTCGGCGATAAGGCAGGCCACCTCCGCGTTGCTCAACGCCCCCAGTAACGTTACCACCCCCGCGATCAGCCAGCAGGCCAGCAGCAGTCCCGGCGACTGCACGTGCTCGGCCATCGGCGCGGCCTTCTTGAAGATGCCCGAACCGACCATGTTGCCCACGATGATCATGACGGCCGTAAACAGCCCCAGCCGGGTCGCGAGCCCCGACGCGTGCAGTGATGCGTTGTCTTTCATGCTGCAAGAGTTTCCACACCCGGCCCGCCCGGCACAAGCGCCAAGTGTAACCCCGAATTCCCATTCGGGATATTCTGAAACGCTGACCGGGAGGCGGGGTCTCGAATAAGAAGCAAAAGCCCCGAATGGGAATTCGGGGTTACATGAAGAAGCCCCCAGGGCCGGAGTGCCGGCCTGGGGGCGAAATGTCTGTGCGCCGGTTCAGGAAACCTGCTGCGCGCGGCGCTTCAAGAGCTGCTCGAACTGGTTGATGCGAATCTCGAAGAAGCTCATGAGCTTGCGGTGAAGTTCCTTGTTGGACGTCGCGATTAGCGACCGATGATTGTTGACCGAGCTGTCCAGCAGCGGCACATCGTCGAAGCGATTGCCGAACGCGTCCGTCACCGTGGCGCCCGCCTCCTCCGCAATCAGCACCGAAGCCGCGATGTCGTACGGCGCGATACCCAGAATGACCCCGCGCCCGGCGTTGATGAACTGGTCCTCCACCGCCTCGCGAATGTCGCGCAGGTAGCGGTTGGCGAAATCGACGCTCGCGTCAATCTGCCCCGTCACCAGCCGGGTCAGGCTGAACGACGTGCTGTTGCAGGTGAAGAACCCGCCCTTCAGGCTGGTCAGGTCAATCAGCTTCGCGGCCGTCGGGAAAATCAACTCCGCGGGTCGCGCGGGAACGGTCATCGCCCACGACATTCGTTCGAGGTCCGTATTGTTCGACAATCGCGGCTTCTTGGCCTGGTCCTCCTGGTAAATCTTGGTGCCCTTGCCCCGCTCCGCATAGAACGTCCGGTTGCCGACGATCTCCATCACCAGGGCGTTATCGATGTCGCCCAGGGTAGGCCGCTCGATGACCCGCGTGCTGGCCACCGACACCACGCAGCCCTCGAACCCGTGCATGGCGGCCCGGGTGCCGTCGATGGGGTCCACCACCAGCAAGTGCTGGGGCGGACCGGCCGCAAAGGTCGTGTAGCCGGCGTCTTCAGAGTAGTACGCAATCGGTTCCTTGACGTCTTTCAGGAAATTGATGAGCGACTTTTCCGCGATCGCATCCAATTGGAACGTGGCATCGCCGCTGCTCGCCGAACCCACGATCTCTCGGCCTTTGGCGGCGCGAACGTTTGGAACCACCGCCTCGCGGATGTGGGCCGCCAAGTCGCCCAGGAACTCGCGCGACAGCATCTTGGGCAGCGCGACGGCGGGCGCCTTGCGCACGAGTGGAGCGGGGGGCTGAACCTCGGCCTTGACGGACTGCACCTTCTCGGGCTTCGGGGGAGCCGGTGTCTTCTTGGGTGGCACGGGCAGCTTCTTCGCGACGCGTTCAACCTTGGCCGGCGCTTTGCTGGCCTTGACCGGGGTCGCTTTGACCGGCTTGGTCGCCTTAACCGGTTTGACCGCCTTAACCGGCTTGGTAACTTTTGCCGCCGTCTTGACCGGTTTGACCGGTTTGGCGGATTTCGCCACTCGCGCGGCTGTCTTTGCGGACGCGGTTGACCGCGACGGCTTGGCCGGTGGTTTTGTAACGGCCCGAGCGGCCGGTCGCGCCGCCGGTTTGGCCACGGCCTTGACGGCTGCACGGCCCGCCGGCTTCGGCGTACCCTTGACGGGCGGTCTGGCCGCCTGCTTGATTGAGGCCTTAGCGCCGCCCTGTTTGGCAGGGGCAGCCGCCCGGACCGGACGAGGCCGTCCCGCGGACGTTCTTTGCGAGGGCATGTTCTTGGCTGCCATGGCTTTTCCTAAGAATGGCGCCCTTGTTTGGGGTCTATTTTACCGTCTCTCAACGGTTTACAACAAATCCAGCCAAAACCCGCGGCTCATTCCACCCGTACCGCGGGCGGTGACACATAATCCATAAACCGTGTTCCTACCTTGCCTTTCGACGCATCCCCCTTGTGAACCAGGATGCGGTAGCGCCACTTCGTCGTACTCCCTTTCGGGAAGGCCATATCGCCCTTCTCTTTACGCTCGGGGCGGTAACACTTTTGTGCAAAACAATTTGCCGTCATCAAGCCATAGTCGCGCACGTGCCACTCGGTCGGATAACGGGGGTTGTCCGGGTTGTCCATGAGGGCGATCCCCACACGCCTGCCGTCCACATCGCCACTGTAGTCGCACCACGGCGCTTTCTGGCCCCACGTTTCCGCCTCGTCGATGCCGCCATAACCGTTCTGAATCGTTCCGCCGTTGCGCACGTCCATCGACGTGGCCACTCGCACCGAGACCAACCCGCCCTCCTTCGTATCGCGGAAGGTTACCGGACCCTCGCTCATGCGGAACGCAATGCCCACGTCAAATAACCGCTCGCCGTTTGGCAGGGCAAAAAAGCGGAACTCACGCGTTTCTTCAAATTGCTTCTTGCGCGACGCCGAAACCCAGTCGTTTTTCGCGACGAGGCGTCCGAACACCGGTCCCGGCGTACGCGTCACGAACTTTCGGTGTACCTGCCACCCGTGTCCGGGCTCTTCGCTCCAGTTGTCCACCCTGCCGCATTCGCCATAGGCAACCCAGATGGACTTGTGATGCGGATGATCCTCCGCTTCCACCGGCGCGCCCTTATCGACGGGATAGCCGCGCGTCACCCTCGCGCCGTAAGGCCCGATAACGGGATACAAGAACGGCCGCACCCATTGCGGGCCATAGTGATACGCGGTAAACAATTTTCCGCTGATGTAAACGTCTACCTTGCCCGCCTTGGCATCGTCGTCGAAACGGACCGCGGCGTTGGCTGGCTCGTCGCAGGGTTCGACGCGCAATTGTTGCGTATCGCCCGCCTTCAAGTTATCCACGAGCCAGTGCAGTGTCAGGCCGTTCCCGGAACGCTCCACTTGACAAGGGATCATCCTGCCCGTTTTGGCGTTGCACAATCTGGCCGATACCGCATGGGTCCAAGGCAACTGGATCTGCATCGGGCAAGCCGTGCGATCGTGCTTCCCGGCGACCACTCGAAGTGTTAACGCTTGGGCCAACCTGACTCCCTCGTTGCAGCATCAACTGTTAACGAAACGCCCTCAATTCGTGCTAACTTTATCAGTTTTGACGGCCTAAGTCTAGTGGATTCCTTGGCCAAATGACGTTCTCTCTCGTAAAGCCGCATGAATGGAACGATTTAGGCATACGAAATGCTTCCCCCGGCCCGTTCTGCCCCAGCCGTCGAATCCGCGCATCCGCCCCTTGCTGTTCGCGTGCGGAAGTTAACCCTTCTGGAAAGAGGTATCGAGGCAATCTTCGCTAAATAGCTTACATCATGCGACTTATACGCGGAGGTCGTTTTGGGCGGGTAGCGAATGCGGGTCCGCGTCGCGCGGGAAGAAAGCGTCATTATCCCGTCCCCTGCCCAACGCGCTCCAACGCCCCGCATATCAAACTGAAGTCAAGCGGTTCGCTCGCATAGCTCCTGGAACACCTGACAGAATGAGCCTTCCTGACTGGGCTGCCCCACCTGTCGTTCCCGCGTGTGCGGGAATGACAAGGAGGAGGCTCTCTCACAAGTATCCCAAGCTTCGTTCCCGTTTTGCTAGACGCTCTTACGATTGCTATGGACACCGCACATAGAATAAAGTAAGCTCTCATGGCGGTATTTACCGCCGGGACGGAATATGCGGAATTGCCCTTGGTCCCTTTTTAGCCGAAAACGCAGGTTCACACGAAGTTAGGCTCAAGTCAACCGGGACCTTGTGCCGATACAGCATGTAGTGCGATTACTCCGTCCGGGGGCAGTATATTCCAGCCCCGGATGTTAAAGGCCCCGCCGGATGCGATGGCGGCAAACCGGCCTTGTGATTGGGGTGTAAGGGGACGATTCCGCGGTGTCGAGCCAGAGAGGCATGTTCGCACAATGAGCGACAAAGCATACGATCCTATCGGCGTGAGAGCGGAGGGTTCCGAAGATTTCACTACCCTCGAGGAGCGCGCAAAGGGGCGGGGCCGTTTTCGCAAGTCTTTTCTTGCGCTGATTATTCTTTCGCTTCTTCTGCGGGCTCTGCGCACGGTCGTGGAGGGGCTTCCCGAAAACGTCATATTCTGGATCAGAATTCTCTCCTATACCTCCGTTCCCCTTCTTATCGTTGGAACCATGCTGCTCATTTGCAGTTGCAGCGATGTGAAGTCGGTCCGGCGCGTGGCGGCCTTCGCCGCGTTCCTGTGCGGTATGTATTACGTGCTCAACGTCACCGAGGAGATCGAGTTTTTCCGGTACGTTCCCTTCCTCGGCGAAGAAGGCTTCTTCCACAATGGGATACTTAGCCTGGCCGAGGTGGGCACCATCGCCGCCTTGTGCGTGTCCTTCTACCTGGCGGTGTACGCGGCGGATGTCGCGCGAAGCCGGTTGGCCCTGGAGCGGCGCGATCTCGCCCTCGAGGTGGCGGAACGCCAGCGCACGGAAGCCGCCCTGCGGGACAGCGAGCAACGTTTCCGTCTCATCTTCGACAACATTCAGGAAGGCATCGTCTCCTACGGCGGCAACGTGAAGCCGATGTTTTTCAACCATGCCGCGGCCAACATGGTCGGGTATACCCCGGAAGAGCTTCTGAGCCTCGATTCGCGCGTCATGGTGCACCCCGAAGACTGGGATATGGTACAGGCTTACAACCAGAAGCGCATGCGGGGCGAGCCCGTCGAGCGCACCTATCTGCTTCGCCTGGTACACCGCGACGGCCACGTGATTTACGTCGAGGCGAGTTTCGATCCCGTCCTTCGAGACGGCGAGGTCATCGGTATTCAGGGCATTTACCGCGACGTCACCGAGCGAAAACGCGCCGAAGAGGCGTTGCGCGAAAGCGAAGAGCATTACCGGCAGTTGTTCGAGGGGATCAACGACGGCGTCTACGTAATCAATGCCGACTACCGCATCATCGCGGCCAACGAACGCGCCGAGCAACTCCTCGGGTACGCGCACGAAGAAATGATGGGCATGCGCTACGGGGAAATCTGCGGGCCCGAAGACGAGATGCTGGCCCCGGGACGGCTGGAAAGCGTGGTCGCCGAAAGCGAATCGCGCTGGGAGTCGACACGCCGCCGCCGAGACGGTTCGGCATTTCCCGTCGACGTGTCGGCGCGGCGCATTCAGTACCACGGCCAGCCGGCGATCATGCTGATTTCACGCGATATCACCGAGAGCAAACGCATGGAAGAGGCCCTGGAGGCGCTGGCCCAAGGCGTTTCGACCGATCAAAGCGGCGAGATCTTTCAACGGTTGGTGGCAAATCTCGCCAAGGCGCTCGACTTGGAATTCACCGCCGTGGCGGTCATGGACGAGCCCGGCTCGAAGGAAGTGCGCACCATCGCCTGCTTCGTCGAAGGCGAATACATCGAGAACCGCACCTACTCCATCGAAGGCACTCCCTGCGAAGCGGTCTTGCACAACGGCATCTATCTGCGTCCTTCGGGCGTATTGGCCGCCTTTCCCGACCACCCCCTGCTGCGCGAGTTCGAAGCGGAAAGCTACGTCGGGGCGCCACTCCTTTCCTCCTCGGGTAAACTCCTGGGCATTCTCGTGGGCGCCGGCAAGAAGCCCTTGGCCAATTTGCGCGATGCGGAATCCATGATTCGCATTTTCGCGGGCCGCGCCGTGAGCGAACTCGAGCGCCAGCGCGTGCTCGAGGCTCTGCGGATGTCCGAAGAACGCCTGAGAACGCTGTTTGAAGGAATCGACGACGCCCTCTTCGTCTACGACGAGAACGGCGTGATCCTGGACTGCAACGCGGCCGCCTGCCGCCGCCTTGGCTATACCCGTCAGGATCTGCTTACCCTGCGCATGCACAACGTGGATGCACCGTGGTTCTACGAGCAGTTCCCCGCGCGCATCGCGCAGCAGATGAAGCAAGGGCGCATGGCCTGCGAAGGCGAGCACATTGCCGCCGACGGACGCCACATCCCCGTGGACATCCACACGAGCCGCATCAGCTACCAGGGGCGGACCGCCATCCTGGCCGTGGCGCGCGACATCACCGAGCGCAAACGCTCCGAAGAAGAGCGGCGCCGGCTCGAGGCGCAGATGCAGCACGCGCAAAAGCTCGAAGGCCTGGGCGTCCTCGCCGGCGGCATCGCGCACGAGTTCAACAACCTGCTCATGGGCGTGCTCGGCAACGCGAGCCTGGCGCTTATGGAGCTTCCTCCCGACAGCTCGGCCTGCGAGAGCCTGCGGCAGATCGAAATGGCCGCCCAGCGCGCCGCCGAACTCAGCAAACAGATGCTGGCCTACTCGGGCAAAGGCCGCTTCGTCATTCAGCCCTTGAACCTGTCCGAAGTCGTCGGAGAGATGGCGCATCTGCTCGATGCGTCCGCGTCGAAAAACGCCGAAGTTCAGTTTGAACTGTCTCCCGAAACGCCGCTCATGGAAGGCGACCTCTCCCAGGTTCGCCAGGTGATCGTGAACCTTGTGTCCAACGCGTCTGAAGCCCTCAACGACCGCACCGGCACCATCACGGTGGCCACCGGCATCATGCAAGCCACGCGCGAGAGCCTCAAGGACATGTACCTGTGCGAGAACCTGCCCGAAGGCCGTTATGCCTACGTCGAGGTGCGCGACACCGGCTGCGGCATGGATTCCGTTACGATCGGCAAGGTGTTTGATCCTTTCTTCTCGACCAAGTTCACGGGACGGGGATTGGGGCTCGCGGCCGTGATGGGCATCGTGCGCGGCCACAAGGGCGCCATCCGCGTCCAGAGCGCCAAGGGCGAAGGCAGCACCTTTACCGTCCTGTTCCCCTACCTGCAAGAGAGTGTCCGCCCCGAGCCTCTGCTCGCGCGCCCCGGCGGCGAGTGGCGCGGTTCGGGTACTGTGCTCCTCGTGGATGACGAGGAGACCGTCCGCATGGTGACGCGGCGCGTCCTCGAGCTGGCGGGATTCTCGGTTCTGCTCGCCTGCGACGGCGTCGAAGGGGTCGAGATGTTTAAGGAACACGCCCCGAACCTCAGCGCTGTGCTGCTCGACATGACCATGCCGCGCATGAGCGGCGAAGAGGCCCTGCGCCAGATGAGAGGGATCCGCGCGGAAGTGCCCATTGTGCTGTCCAGCGGCTACAACGAACCCGATGCCCTCGAGCATTTCTCGTCCGACGGGCCTTCGGGGTTCATCCAAAAGCCTTATCGCGCCGAGGAATTGATCACGAAGATGCACAGCGTCCTGGCTTCCTGCCGCACGACGAAGGCATAACAGGAATTCCTTTCAGCACGGAAGGCCGGTCGCAGTCCATTGCCGCCCCCACTTCGCGCTCGCAGCTATTTCTTCTTCGTGTTCGACGTTCGACGTTGGGACGTGCGACGTTGGCAATAACCTCGTCCCGAAATTGATTTCGGCACGTCGAACGTCGAACGTCGAACGTCGAACGAAGAAGAGTATGTTGCGGGCAGGCGCGCGAAGAGGTGGGGGAGGTATAGAGCGCTCCGTCGGTTCAGCTATGCGGGGAGAACATATCTCCGCGGGCGAAGGCGCCCATCAGGCAGCGGCATCGTCCCAGGGTGAAGACGACTCGATTGGCCAACTCGCTGTTCAGCCCGACTATGCTTGCGGAAAACGGGTGTACGGCCTCCTCGGGGTCGCAGACGGGCGCGCAGTGCCCCTGGCTTTTGGCCAGGCAATTGGCCACATGCGTGGCGTGGACCATGGGTTCGTCTTCGGCGGCCTTCTGGGGATCGTGATGGCGCAGAATGCCATCAACGACCGTTGCGGGAAGGCCCCAGCCTTCGGCCAGCCACGCCCCAACATCGCAATGGGTGACGCCATCCAGCGCGTCTCGCTCCGCCTCAGGCACGGTCGCGCCGCCAACCAGCAGGCGCATGATGCGGTCCCGCGCTTCGGGTAGATACTGGATGATGGCCACTTTGCCGATGTCGTGCAGGAGGGCGGCCACGTGCGCCCCTTGCAGAGCGGATGCCTGGCGGTGATTATGCCGCTCGATAACCTGCGCGGCGATGGCCGTGGCCAGGCTGTGCCGCCACAACGGTCCCAGCGTCTTCACGCCGGTCCGATTGGCGCCGAACACCGTCACAATCGAAACGCCGAGCGCCATGCGTTCCACTTCGTCAAACCCAAGCAGTATCGCCGCATCTGGAATCGAACACACGCCGCGCTCCAGGCCGTATGCGGGCGAGTTGATAAGCCGGAGGATCTGGCTCGCCAAGGTCGAATTCGATTCGATTACAGCCGCCAAATCAAGCGCGGTGTACGACTCGTCCTGCAAGAGGAAAAGAACCTGGGATACGGTTTCGGGCAGGGTGGCCAGTTCCGGAATGGATCGGATACGGTCCTGGACGTTTGAAGCGCAACTGCTAGGCATTTGGCACCTCTTTACTTACACCGTTTCCGCTCAGATGGTTTAGTGCCAACCTCGCGTTGTTCGGGTACCGGTGTGTGAGTGTCAGTGTATAGCAAGATCGCCGGCTTGTCTAGACCCATTCTTGCCCATATTGGCATGGAAACCGTAGGCGCCCGTCCTCAACCGCGCTACGCCGGTTTAGGCTTGCATCCGCAGGTTCTTGCGGGATGCAAGCCTGAACGGCTCACATCAAAACATGCGGATTCAATCCGGAGCCGTACCCTGCCGGGCGGTTGTTTCCGGGTGGCACCTTCAAGCCGCGTGACGAAGTCGCTTGGCTTGTGGGTGGGATCAACGCGAAAGAATGCCCCCTCACCCTTGTAAAACCCTCTCCCCCGATGGGGGAGAGGGGGACGGAACGGCC
>JAVEWL010000167.1:0-9354 GCA_034004565.1 FCB group bacterium
TAGCTTACCCCTTTGTTCTTTGAGCGATTCACGCGCTCATAGCCCAGTGGAGGGCAGGCAGACCCTTCCCACAACAGTAATTCCACTTCCATACTACCAGATGCTTCGCAGGAAAGCTAGATGTTGGCAATTCGGGTACACACGTCACGTCATGTGCGATTTTGTGCTATTCCTGCAATCGGCGCGAAGTGGGGTATTGCGGACTGCGGCAGGCGGGCACCACGATTACGGACAAGGCGAGCGGCGGCCCCCTTACATCCTGGGCGGAGCCAGCGGCCTGATTTCGAGCTCGCTGATGACCGTGCCGGGCGCGGCGCACAGGATGGTCGCGCAGGCGGCGCCGACTTCCTCGGGCTGCACCTTCCAGGCGTCGTCCTCGCCGGGCTCGTGGCGTTGCGAACGCGAGGCGACGCTGCCGGGGTAGAGGGTGGTGACCTTGATGCCGTGATCGCGCACCTCGAGCAGGAGTGACTGCGTGAAACCGGTGACGGCGAACTTGGTAGCCGCGTAGGCGCTGCCGCCGGCAAGCGGCACCTTGCCGCTGACGGACGATACGTTGATGATGTGGCCGCGACCCTGCTCGCGCAGGCGCGGCAGGACGGCCCGCGTGGCGTAGAACATGCCGTGGATGTTCGTCTCGACCATCTCGCGGAACTCGTCCGAGCTGAGATCGAAGATGTTCTTGCGGATGACCACGCCCGCGTTGTTGATGAGCGCGTCGACGCCGCGCAGGGCCTCGATGAGCGCGTTGATGGCGGTTTGCGTGCTCTGTTCGTCGCGCAGGTTGCAGGCGTGGATATGGCAATGCTTGTCGAGCGCCACGATTTCCTGCTGCAGTGCGCGCAGCCTGTCTTCCGAACGGGCCAGGAGGCCCAGTTCGAAACCTTCCTTCGCAAGGTGCGTGGCAATGCCACGGCCGATGCCCCGGCTCGCGCCGGTAACAATAACCTTCATCGCATCTGTCTCCTGAGGGTGCGCCCCGGAATGGCGCAAGGAAAGTGTACCCGAGCAGGCGCCCGAATGGAAACGTCCGCGAAAAGAAGAACGAGGAACGAAGAACGAGGAAAGAAAGAGCAAGAAAGGTGCTTGGATTAAACCGCCTAGGCATTTTTCTTTCCTCGTTCTTCGTTCCTCGTTCTTCGTTCCTTCTCCATCCATCTATTGCGTGGGGCGCGCCCGATGACTAAGATGCTTCGAGTTGCTGTGGATGCGCGAGTGGCCGGGTTACTTTACGTGGGGGCGGCAGGGCATGAGTCAGTTTTCACTCCTGGACGGCGGGATTGTCGGGCTGTATCTCCTCTTGACGATGGCGGCGGGCATCGGCGTGCGGCGCTACGTGGGCAAGGTCGAGCAGTTTCTCATCGCCGGCCGCGAGATGAACCTCTACCTCGGCATCGCGTCGCTGGCGGCCACGGAGTTCGGCATCGTCACCTGCATGTACACCGCGCAGAGCGGCTACACGTACGGCTTCGCGGGCGCCACGCCCGGCATCGCCAACGCGCTCGCCATGTTCCTGGTCGGCGTCACCGGCTTCTGCGTCAAGCCCCTGCGCGACGCGGGTGTGATGACCATCCCCGAACTCTTCCAGAACCGCTACGGTTCCGGGATCCGCTGGCTGAGCGGCGTGGTCATTGTCCTCGGCGGCCTCTTGAACATGGGCGTGTTCCTGCGCGTGGGCGGCGAATTCCTCCTCGGCGTAACAGGCATGGCCGGCGGCGAATACGCCGTCTCCGAACAGGCAATCCAGGACGCCGCCCCCGCCACCGCAATCACCGCCGCCGCCCCCGAAGTGGCGCCGAAGGCCGCGGCCCCGGAAGGCTGGGTGGCCGCGCACAAGCTCGAATTGATCATGACGGCGCTCCTCATCGCCGTGGCCGTATACACCATCATGGGAGGCATGTTGTCCGTGCTCGTCACGGACTTCCTGCAATTTGTGGTCATGAGCGTTGGGCTTATCGCGGTGACCATACTCATTCTTTATAACGTGGGCTGGTCCACCCTGGTCGATACCGTGTACCAGCACTACGGCGCGGGCGGGTTCAACCCCTTCGTGAACCAGGCTCTCGGCTGGGACTACATCATCTTCCAGATGCTGCTCAACACCGCCGCCGTGCTGACCTGGCAGACGACCATCCAGCGCCTGCTTGCCGCCAAAGACACCCGCACGGGCCGGCAGGTCTACACCCGCACCAGCTTCTTCTTTGTGTGCCGCTGGCTGATTCCGGTTACGTGGGGCATTGCGGCTTTGGCCGTGCTGCCGGCCGCGCTCACCAGTTCGCCCGAGTTCAATTCGCTCCACGCCATGCCATTGTTCCTGAGCACGGCGGTGCCCATCGGCCTCATGGGCCTCATGGTGGCGGCCATGCTCGCCGCCGACATGTCCACGGATTCCTCGTATATGCTCACCTGGGCCAGCGTCATCTACAACGATATCCTCGCGCCCTTCCGCCGCAAGGGGGAATGGAGCGAGAAGCGCGGCCTGCTCTGGAGCCGCACGATCGTTGGCCTCATTGGCGTGTTCCTGCTGGTCTACGGCCTCTGGTACGAGATGGAAGGACCCGTTTGGGACTACCTTACACTCACCGGCACCATCTACCTCGCGAGCATGGCAACCCTGCTGGTGGCCTGCTGCTACTGGAAGGACGCGAACAACTGGGGCGCGGGCGCGGCCATCTTCTTCGGGGCACTCATCCCCGTGACGTTCCTCGTCCTCGAAAAACAGCCCGCCACCGCGGTCTTCATGAAGGAAACCATCGGACCGCACCAATCCGGCATCGCCGCCTACGTGTGCGCCGGCCTGGCGATGGTCATCGGCTCGCTGCTCAAGGTCGCCGTCTACGAACGCCGCCGCTCGGCCATTAACTTTCTGATCTACGCCCTCATGACCGCTGTCGCGATTGCCTTGTCGCTGGGCCTGGGATGGGTCTGGTTGATGGCGGTCGTGGTCGCGTGGTACTCGACCATCACCGTCTACGTCTCGATTCGCGGCGCCTACGACATTCGCGGCATGCTCAAGCGCCTCCGCGAAGGCAACGAACCCTAGGCCCTCGACAGATAGCTAATTCCTTCCATAAAGAATGGGAGGTATGGGAGTTATGGGAGTTATGCGATTCATAACTCCCATAACTCCCATGCCTCCCATTCTCTTGCTGTACCTTGCCCATTTCGCCTCCCGCGTTGTGTTAGGAGTAGGATGGTCGCCGGGGTACGGCAACCGCGGACGGAGGCTGAGGTGTCCACGAACGATCTGGATCTGGGCTGGCGTTGGGTGACGCGGCGCGACGCGGGGGCGTTTCAGGCGCTCGTCGCGCGGCACGCGGGCATGGTCTACGGCACGTGCCGGCGCGTCCTTGGCAACGCGACCGAGGCGGAGGATGTCGCGCAGGAATGCTTCGAGATTCTCGCGCGCACGCCGAAGTGGCCCGAGGGATCGTTGGGCGCCTGGCTGCATCGCGTGGCCACGAATCGCTGTCTCAACCGCCTGAAAAGCGAGCGGCGCAGGGTCGATCGCGAAGAGCGCTATGTCCGCGAGCGCGCGCCGCACGCTGAGAGCGAATGGGACGACATCTATCGCTACGTCGATGAGGCCATTGCCGCCCTGCCGGACAAGTACCGCATCCCGCTCATTGCCTGCTTCTACGAGAGTCAATCCCATGCGGCCATCGCCGAATCACTGGGTATTCCACGCCGGACCGTCACGTATCGCATCGACAAGGGCGTCGAGCATATCCGGGAATCCCTGCGCAAGCGGGGCTTGCCGGTGGCCGCTGCCTCGTTGGTGGCGATGCTGGGCGCCAATCTTGCCGAAGCGGCGCCCGCAAGCCTGACCGCTTCGCTCGGCAAGCTCGCCCTGGCCGGCGTGAAGGCAACGGGCGGCCTTGCGCCCAAGTGGCTTGCCGTGGGAGGAGCATTGGCGATGTGGCAGAAAATAAGCTTGGTTATCGTGGGGATTGCGCTGCTGTTGCTTTTCGGTCACTGGCTGAACCGGCCCGACTTGTCCGGGAACGTTGTCCAGTCGGACGCCAACTTCGAGGCGACTCGAGCGCTCGCGGCCCCTGTGTTTTCGTCTGAACAATCGATTGCAAAGGCGAAGTCGGCCATCGCGTCCGCCATTGCCTCGGAAGGGCAACCGGCACCGGCCGAACCTTCCGCAAGCGTCCGGGGTACTATCATCGACGACTCGGGATACCCCGTGCCCGGTGCGCTGATTCGGCTGGAGGTGGCGGACGAACTCGGATTCGACCTCCGCGGCTTGTACCGGGACGTGACGGACGCCAACGGCGATTTTGCCCTTGACGGCATTTGCCAATTCGGGCACGAGAAAGTCTATGCGCACCGTGACGGCTATCTCCAGGCCGTGTCGGCCGAATTGTCGCTCAGGCCCTGCGCCGAGCCGAGGAATGTCCGCCTTGTGCTCAAGAAGGCTCGCTACCTGGTGTCCGGCTGGGTTGTTGACACGAGCCGGCGACCCATCGAGAACGCCGAAGTCTCGCTGCGCCATTACCGGTACAAATGGCCCTCGGGCGGCGCCTTTTACTCCGGCGGGGCAAAACTCAGTTCCACGTTCACCGATGCAAAAGGCTGGTTCGTCATCGGCGTTCCCAACAGCGCCGACTGCGATTTCACCGTGGCAAAAGAAGGGTTCGGCACGGGTTTCTTCAGAGACATCGGCACGGGGACCGAAGATGCCGTATTCGTGCTGAAACCCGGCGGAGGCATCTCGGGCAAAGTCATCGGGAAAGACGGCAGCCCCTTCGAAGGCGCCGTGCTGCGGGCCGAAGGCCGGGCCGATTTGAGCGGCGAACCCGAAGGCTTCATGCCGGCCCAGATCCGCCCTCCGCAAGTGGTCACGGACGCCAACGGAAACTATAGGATTGACGGTCTAGGCGCCGACTACACCTACAGGATCAATCTCGAGAAGGACTCGGTTCCCGGCTACAGGGCCGAGCCGAAAACCGGGATCGCCGTGGTCTCCGACCGAACAACCCCGGATGTCGACGTTATCCTTCAGCCGGTGGAAGCGGTACGCATCCACGGTAGAGTGACGGATATCGCCACCAACCGTCCCGCCTATCCAATCGCGCTGCAAATCGGAGTCATCAACGCGGGTAATGACTTCATGGGCGACACCTCTGCAACCGCCAGCACCGATTCAGACGGCCGTTACGAGTTGTCTTTGCAGGTCACTCGCCCCGTCGACGTGCGAGCCCAATGGTGCTACACAGACGGAACCAACATCTTCCCGAAAAGCCCCGTTTCGGGCCACGCGGACAAAGTCGAGGTCAAGGTCTTTCGTGGGCTCCAGCCGGGACAGGACGAAACGCTCGACTTCACCGTGGCCGCGCCAGTGACCGCCCCCCTGCGCTTCGTCGATCCCGCCGGCACCCCCATCGAGGGAATTGAAATTGTCCGCAAGCAGGGCGAAGGCACGTGGGGCACCTTCCTTCGCTCCGGAAACGACGGGCGGGCCGTCTATCGCGGTCTCGATCCCGACACCACTATCCAGCTTGAGGCCGTCGTCACCGAACCCGAGCGCCTGACGGTGGGTGAAAGCGAACCCTTTGCCGGAAGGGCCGGTGAAACATTGCCCGAAATGACGGTGGTGTGCCGAGTGCGAGGCGGAGTCAACGGCGTGCTGGTGGACGCTTCCGGACAGCCTGTGGCCAACACGGAAATTGGCTGCACCGCCGTCCGAGACGACGGCACGCCCGTTTCTCCCGCCACTGCGACCACGAGCGAAGACGGAACCTTCGTGCTCTTCCCGGGCCTGCCCGAGGACCGTTATCAGACGGTGGCGGTCGGGTACGAACGCAACGGCATGATTGAAGTGGGACTCGTGCAGGACGTGGAAATCTCCGCCGGCACCGCGATAGACCTCGGCACCGTCCGCTGCGAACCCATGATCAGCACCGAAGAAGCGGTCCAGGCGGCGCAGGCCATGCAGGACGCCGAATAGATCTTTGACGTGAATGCCCTGTGACACCCCCAAGCCGGCTTCAGGACTTGGGGGTGTTTTTCTTCAGAAGATCACCACAAAGGCACAAAGACACAAAGAACTGCAAGAGCGTTTTGACAGGATTTACAAGATTGGGAAGATGAAGAGCTCCCCATCTCTCCCATACTTCCCATGACTCCCATAGCTCCCATAAGACCTATAAGCCCCATAAGACCCATTCCCCTTGGCGGAAAGCAGGGACAGTTTCCGTTTTCCGTCCACTTGGCCACAAGCACGCTGGGGTGCGGTGCGCTGCGTTCGGGCACACCCCATCCACCATTCGTGTCATTCGTGGTTGCTGTTCTCTTGGCAGTTATTTGCGTATTTGTGCCTTTGTGGTGATCTTGCGGTTTCCCAATCCTGTCGATCCTGCTAATCCTGTTATCCTGTCAAAAAGAAAACACCCCCAAGCCATGAAGCCGGCTTGGGGGTGCCACAGACGATCGAGCGTTACAGCACTTCGTGCAAGCGCGCGAGGGTTTCCATGGATACCTCGTGGACGGTTGGCGCCACATCGGGGCCGCCGGAGTTTACTTCGCCGTACTGCGGCTTATCTCTGCCATAGGCGTAGGGCGGCTTCACGTCCCACTGGCTCTTGGGGATGATGTAGCCGATCTCGTCGTTGGCGAGACCCATGATCACGTTGACCTTGCCCTTCATCTGCCCGCGCAGGGGCGGCACTTCCATCGCCGGCAGCGCGAAGTCTTGCCCATCCGGCGCCTCGATGCCGCCTTCGGCGATTTCGGGGTAAAGTTCACCGGGGATGGTGAGAATCTCGAGGTCGCCGATGCGCACCGCATCGATCTCGCTGCGCGCCTTGCCCCAGTACCACCCGGGATGGATGATCCCGAGCGCCATCGCATACGCCAGCGGCCCTTCCATCTTGGCATAGAAGGTCTTGGCCGCGACGGCGACCTTGGCAGTTTCGGATTTCGTCGCGGTTGGGCCGCGCAGGACCTTGATGGCTTCGATGGCGTAATTCTCGCCCAGCGCCTCGGCCTTTTCCCACGTGTCCTCCCGGAACGAGCGCGTGCCGTCGCGGTGGGGCACCGTCGTGTGCAACTGCGTCATCAGGCCGCCGACCATCCCCTGGTAATACACGCAGATGCCGCCAAAGCCCTCCGCGCCGTTCGGCTCCGCAACGCCCTTCTCCATGCCCTCGCGCAGGTAATGACAGAAGTCGGACGTGAGTTCGACGTTGTCGCCGCCCAGCGTCTCGGCGTGGTTGCCCGCGCTGACCAGGGTGGCGATGGTCTCGTCCGTGCCCTGCTTGACGAAGCGCGCGCAATTGAGCATCTTGTCGTACACGAGCGGCAAGCGCGAGTCATCCACGAAATTGGTGACATCGAGCTTGACGCTGCCGAGGGTCATGTCGGCGGGTTGCAGGCTTTTCACGGCCTCTTCCGCCGCCTGCTTGCACGCGGCCTGTACCTTCGCCAGGTACTTGTGGTCGAAATTCGAATTGAAAAGCACCTTGTAGATGCTGCCGATGGAATCGATGTTGTGATTGCTCCAGAGGCCCATCGTATCCGGCGCCTCGTGGTTGTGCGTACACGAGAAGATCACGTGGTCGATGTTCAGGCTCGGGTCTATCGACTTGCGCACCGCGATGAACTTCTCGTGCATGATCCCGATGCTGTCGATGGACACCATCGCCACGGTCACGCCGTTGTTGCGCACCGCGATGGCCCGCGCCCAGAGCGGATCGTGTACCTTCTGCGCGGGGCGGTCGTTGTTGAAGCCCGCCATCCACACCGCGTCGAACTTGCCGTTGTTGTTGGCGTCCACGTAGGTGTCGACGCCGGCCTTGTAGCGGCCGTTGCCGTCCACGTCGGTCCAGGGGTCGTACTCCGCCAGGTCGGGCGTGATGTCGACCTTGGCCGCGCCCACTTCGAGCGCGCCGGGTGTGACCGCTTCGCCCTTGGCGGGTTTGACGAAATCAACCGCATACGAACGATACGGTCCCTTCATCCGGTACCCGATGACGCCCGCGACGAGCACCACGAAAAGAACAATCAAACCCAGGAATGTGGTAAGAATCCAGTGCCGAGCAAAAAAAGAACTCATGGCTATGCCCCTCCTGAGTACACGGTACTCGAAGCACGCACCCCGTTCAAAGGTCTTGACAAACCCGCGTTCGCTCTGTATATATAGCTAATGTTAAGCATGCTTAACAACTTCAGGGCGCAACGAAGAAGGGTTCCTAGAACGGACTGCAAGGAGAACTATTGTCATGGAGCGAAAGAGGGGGTTCACCCTGATCGAACTGCTGGTGGTGATTGCGATTATCGGGATTCTGGCGGCGATCCTGCTGCCGGCCCTGTCCCGGGCGCGAGAAGCGGCCAATCGGGCCGTGTGCCAGAATAACCTGAAGCAGTTGGGCACGGTGTTTGTCATGTACGCGGGGGAGCATCGCGGGGTCTTGCCGCACCGGCAGGTGTTTACGCTGGACGGCAGCTTAAGCGACACGATGATGTTTAACGGGCCGGCGGTCTACCCCGAGTACCTGACTGACCCGGAAGTGGTGTGGTGCCCGTCGTGGCCGAACGAGGGCAGCGCGCTGGAACGGTACGACGACCGGGGCAACGACGACGATGTGGTCCAGCCGGAAGAGTTCATCAAGGAACCGTACGACTACACCGGCTGGTTGGTTCTGGAATCGGCAAACATCCTCGGCCCCCTGGCGGGCACATTGGGCACCGGGCCGAACGGGCGCTTCGAGGAGGCCGAGTACGCGGACACGCCCTGGGGCGCGCTGGCGCAGGAAAATGTGGATACCTTCGGCCAGGCGAGTGCGGACGATTTCGAAGTGCCGGATGAGTTCATTGGCACGCAGGCGGGTGGCGGCGACGTGCTGTTCTGCCTGAAACAGGGCATCGAGCGTTTCCTTATCACGGACATCAACAACGCGGCGAGCGCATCGACGGCGGCGAGCATCGTGCCGGTAATGTGGGACCACATCTCGACCAATACGAAGGACTTCTCGCACGTGCCGGGCGGCGGCAACGTTCTGTACCTGGACGGGCACGTGGAATTCCTGAAGTATCCGGCCGAGAAATTCCCCATGGACGAGGACAGCGCGCGCATCTTTGGGCGCTACAACCGTCCGTTTAACGGGTTCTAGACCGGTTTGCGTCTGAATCCGCGAAAATGCGTGCGGATTCATTCGCAAACCGGCGGAGACTCTCGATTTGGAGAGGCCGGCCAGAGGGCTCGGGGTGAGTCCTTTGGCCGGCTTGTGTGTTTGGCGATGATTGGGGGAAGGACTTGGGGCCAGCACTAGAGGACCAGCGTCTTCACCATGAGTCCCGCAAGCGCCAGCGCCACCACGGCAATGATGAGTTGCGGTCCGCGCATGT
>JAVEWL010000168.1:0-9350 GCA_034004565.1 FCB group bacterium
ATGTTCTTCTCGTATTCAGCAAGATGTTGCGATGCATTCGAGAGTAGTGCATGGGCCTCCGCATCAAGACGCGGGTCCTTCAGCGTGCTCTCCATTTCCCGCGCCATGACCCCGAAAGCATCCAGCCACTCGTCCGCCGCCGTTTTGCCATCCGCGTTCGGAGTCAGTCCCTGAATCTGAAACTGCATGCGTTTTTGCGCCGCGGCCCGCATGGCATCCACACATGCGGTTCCTCGGGCTGTGAGTTCGGCGCGCTGTGTCAGTTGCACGCTGCCAACCCAGGCAACGATTCCCAGTGCCGCAATGATCAGCACCAATGCTCCAAAACCGAATGCCAATTTTGTCGAGAGTTTCCGTTTGCTAAACATATGAATTCCTTTCCCGCAATTGCTGAAGAGTCGTGTTACGGAACGAGTGCCATTTCCTGCACTGATTACCGGAAATGGTTCGAATCGCTGGGGTGGCCCAACTCGCGATTTTGGCGCTCGTTTTTGGCGCGCGCAAACCCTTCTGCGGGCCTTATCGGCCAGATCGAACTAAACATGAGCGAAACCTATGCTGTGATTCTTGGGCGTGCGGAATATACGGGTATTCTACTAAGCTTTATTGGCGCTTCACGGAAACCCCGAAGGAGCTTTACCGTGTCGCGCTCGCGGATCGGACTCCGCCGCTTCGCTTTAATGCTCGTGACGAGTTGTGTTCCCCTCTTCGATTCACCATAATCGAGAAGTGAAACGTGAACGCAGCGGAGTGATTAACTTCACAAGCGGAAAACGCAGGGGGAGCCGGCATGTCGCTTCTGTGCATTATGCTTAGTATGGAAATATTGTACGGCGCGAACGAGGCGGGCTCTTTCGCCGGAGAATATTACTCTGGCCGGGGCGATCGGGAAGTGCTGGAGCACTTGGACATCGCCCGGGGGATGTTCGAGGCGAACCCTCAATTCCAGAACACCTCGATGCTCTACACGCCCAAGTGGAATGGCCTTGTGGAGGGTCCGACCTGGGATGCCTGGTGGATCCAGAACAGCTACGGGACCACTTACTGCGCCTAGCCCTTTTCCACCGAGCCTTACACCACCTACCTCCAGAACGCCCAGGATTTGTGGTTTGACCAGATGGGCGATGGAAATCACGCGGGCGACAGAGGCTTGGTTGCCCCGGACGGTTGCCTGTGCGATGCCGCCATGCCGGGATTGATCTACTATAAGCAGGGCGACGGCCGTGTCGATATCCACGATTGGGGCATGGAATTCACCGCGGCCGGCCTGCTCATGCAGTCGGAACTGCTATTGATCAGCCGCGACAAGAGTGCCCTCGATCACTACCTGCCCCGGCTTGAACGCTGTGCAAACTTCATCGAAACACGCCGTGACGGAAATAACGACCTCTTCCTCGCCGGTCCCGCGGGCAACCTGCTCGCCCCCAGCTACGCCGGATGGAAAAAGCCCGACGGCACCTTCGGCATGTCGTACCTGACCGGGCTTTCCGTGACCTATATCGCCGCGCTCGACAGGCTCATCGAACTCGAGAAAATGGCAGGCCAAACGGACAAGGCGGCCGTGTACCGGGGCCGTCGTGGTGCGGCGAGGCGCGGCCTTGATCGCCTCGCCACCGACGAAGGGTACTTCATCCGCTCGCTCGATCCCGACGGCACGCCCCATGGCATTTACGGCGCCAGGCAACACGGCTACTTCGAAACCTCGCCCAATCACGACGCCATCGCTTTCCGCGTGGTCGACGACGAGCAGGCCGGGAAGATCTACCGGCGCATCGCTTCGATCCCGGAGCTGCGCCCGCACGATTTCATCCTGCCGAATTACCCGTCGTACGACGACATGTACGAAGAGCCCAAGGGCCTGTGGGAGTTTGGCCGCTGGGTGAACGGCGGGCACTGGTCAACCTGCGAAGCACGCATGATCATGGCCTACTACCGCCTCGGCAAGTACGACGACATCACGCGTTCGATGCGTCAGCTCCTGAAGTTCGCGAGCGACTTCCGCATGGACAATCCGCTCACCGAACAGGGCAACGCCGTGTACCAACCCAAGCAGCCCATTAACATCTGTTACGACACCTTCGGTCCCGCGGCCGCCCAGGTGCGCGGCCTTTTCGAGTACCGCTACTCGGCAAAAGGACTCACGCTGTACCCGCACATTCCCGCGACCGTCACGGCGCTTGAACAACACTTCCCCATACGCTTTGGTGAGAAGCAGCTTTACCTGTCCGTGGCCGGCGCCGGTCCCATCCGCGAAGTGCGCGTAAACTCGAAGCGATGGACGGATTTCGAGAAGGAGTCCATCTTCCTGGCCTACGACGAGATGCCCAAGGTTGCGCACATCCGGATCGCGCTGGGCGACGCCAAGGTCCCCAGGGCCGCACGCGAGCGGAAGGCCTTCGACCTTCCCAAGGCCGATACGCTTGCCGGCGACCTCGCGCCCTTCGCCGAAAAGGACGAGCAACTGCGCGCATTTCTCCGCTACGCCGTCCGCGCACGCCTCGGCAGCGCCTACGAAGCCGCCCATGCGCGGCTCGTCGTCGAGAATATCGCCGCCGCCCGCGAACGGCAGGGCCTCCTCGCCGACGGCGAGCTTCAGCCGCTGTCCGGCGAAGGACGTCAGGCCGCCGCGGACAAATCCTACGTCGACACCATCCAACGCCTCTGCGAAGGTTTCGAAAAGTCCATCGTGGCCTGCAAGGATTCCACCGAACCCGCAAAGCAGCGCCTCTGGAAAGCCTGGGAAAAAGCCACGAGGGAATAGGCGACCCACCCCGTTAATAAACCTTCCCTCAAGCTCAGCCGGGCTTGGGGGATTGTTTTGTGGCCAGGGAGAGGCCCCCCGAAACCAAGTCAAGAAGATTGCCCAGAACCGATTCTCATAGCTCCCATACTTCCCATGACTCCCATAACTCCCATGCATTTAAGTATGGGAGTTATGGGAGTTATGGGATGCGGTGGGGTTGAGCCTCCCCGTGTTATCCGTGGCGAATAATGAAACACCCCCAAGCCCATTCCAGGCCTGAGGGTGTCTTAGTTCTTTCGTCTACTTCTTCGCTTTTTCCGCGGGCTTGGCTGCGGGCGTCTCTGGCGCGGCGGTATCGGTCTCGATCGTTGCGACTTCCGTTATGCCCGCGCCTTCGGTCGCGTCCAGCGCCGTGGCCATCGCCTCGAACGGTGCATCGGGATGCGTCTCGACAATGAGCCCATCCGGTTTCTTTACGGACTCCTCACGGATCAACCCCTCGAGATCCGCGGCCGACACCGGCGTGCCATCCACGGTAAACGCGCCCGATGCGTCTATGATCACCTTGACCGATTTTGGCGCTTCGCCCGGCGTTTGCTCGGACTCGCCCGAAGGCAGCACGGCCAGGTTCAATTGCTTGTATTCAAGCAGCGGCGCCACCACCATCATGATGATGAGCAGCACCAGAAAAATGTCCGTCAACGGCGTGATGTTGATGTCGTTGAAGACCTGTTTGCTCTGCGCTTTCACGGTTGTGGTTGCCCCTGGAATGCCGGCGGCGTGTCGCGCTTTACTTCGCCCACCACCTGCATCTTTTCGAACTGTGCTTCCTGCGCGGCGTTGAACACCTGCATGACGGCGTGGCTCTTCACGCTGCGGTCCGCGCGCACGGTAAGCTTCTTCGGATCGAGCCGCTGCGCCGCATCGGCCAACAGGCGTGGCAGATCTTCCGAGGACGCCTCCTGCCCGTCGACAAAGTACTTCCCGTCCTTGGTCACATCGACGGTGAAATCGTTGCGCGCGGTGGGACCGCCTGCGTTGATGGCGGGCGGGCGCACGTCGCCCCGCATCTGCTGCACCATCGGTGCCACCACCATCATGATGATTAGCAGCACGAGGAAGATATCCGTCAGCGGCGTGATGTTGATCTCATCGAAGATCTGCTTCTTGCCTTTGGCGTGAGCACCGGCCATGGCTTAGTACTTTCCTCGCTGCTCCATCGCCTGGCGCGCATAGGCGGGATTCGCCGGGGCTTCGTGTCGAACGTCCGGCACGCTCAGGAAGAGCATTTTCAACATCTGGAAGTCGTCTTCGAAGCGGCTGACGATGCTCCGGAAGTAGTTGTTTACCGCCACCGCCGTAATGGCCACGCCCAGACCGAACGCCGTCGCGATGAGCGCCGACCCGATGCCGAACATGATCTGCGGCGCCGCGTTGCCGCCCGCCGCTTTCGCCATTTCGCCGAAGGTCAACAGGATGCGTACCACCGTGCCGAACAGGCCCAGGTACGGCGCGATCGTGGCGATGGTGCCGAGAATCGACAGGTGCTCTTCCAGCCGGCGCGTCGCCAGTGCGGTGGCAATGTCGAACGACTGCTCGAAACGCGACTTGCGCTCCGCCAGAATCCGGATACCTTCGTCCGCCACTTCCCCGACGATGCCCCCGAGCTTTTCGCTCAGGATGTGCGCATTGTCGAGGCTCCGGTGCAACTCGCGCTCCAGGCGGTGAATGAACTGAACGATGTCCCGCTTGTTGCGCCGGTAAAACCACCAGCGCTCGAAAGCCACCGCCACCGTGATAATCGAGCACACGATGATCGGAAGCAAAACCGCCCAGTCGTTTAGGATTGCAAATGTAATCAGATCCATGCCTTGCCTCGTTCCTCGAATACCGCGCTGGGTCCGGACTCGCTCGTGGGACCGCAAATCGGCCCCGACGTTCCGAATACAATAAACCCGTATCCCCCTCGGTTGTGCAGGTATCCCTATAGGTGAGCCATGATACCACTACATATTGGGTCTTTGTCAAACCCTTTGGGAACCAATTGGGTTTTCGTGCGGGTGCGCGCTATTAATGCGCGATTCGGTAGGAAAGTTGCCTGGCTCAACAAACAATACGCAGGGAAAGCATAACTCCCATAATTTCCATGCTTTCCATACCTCTCATCCGAGGATCCTCACACTCTTACGGCATGCGGTATCCCATCCCCCACACTCTCTCGAGGCGGGTTTTCCTCCCACACCCCCGGGATCGCCGTCGAGCAGTCCGGGCAGCGCGCCCCGCGCATCCGGTTCTCCAGCACAAGGAATCCTTCGCGCCGGATCAGCATCCCATCGCACGACGGACAGCGCGTATGCTCGCGGTCCCCGACCATGCCCGGAAGGTTGCCCGGATACACGTAGCGCAGTCCCGCCTCCTTGCCCAAGTCATACGCACGCAGCAGTTGATCGACGCGCGTGCGAGGCGGGTCGACCATCTTATAATCCGGGTGAAACGCGGTGACGTGCCACGGGATGTCCACCGACACCCCGGCAATGAACCGCGCCATCTCGCGCAGTTCCTCTTCGTTGTCGTTGAACCCCGGCACGACCAAAGTCACCAGCTCGACCCAGAAGCCCATTTCCTTCAGCCGCACAATCGTATCGAGGATGTTTTTCAATACAGCCCCGAGCTTGCGATAGTTTCGGTCGTTGAAGGTCTTGAGGTCGACCTTGTACAGGTCTACGAATGGGCGTATGAAATCGAGCACTTCGGGCGTGGCGTTTCCGTTGCTCACGAACCCGCAACGCAAACCGTTCTCTCGGGACTTCTCGAAGACCTTCACGGCCCAGTCCGCCGTAATCAGCGGCTCGTTGTACGTGCTCACCACCACCGGCGCACCGTACCGCAGCGCGCGCCGCACGAGGTCATCGGCCGTGGTTGTATAGGCCGTCGCCACCGCCTCGTCGTCGCGCAGTACCTGGCTTGTCACCCAATTCTGGCAGTAGGCGCAATGCAGATCGCAGCCCAGCATGCCGAACGACAACGCGTCGCGCCCCGGGAATGCATGAAAGAAGGGTTTCTTCTCGATGGGATCAACTTGGAGTCCCGCCACGTAGCCGCCCGGCACCCGCAGCGTTCCGCCTTCATTGAACCGGACCTGGCATATCCCCGGCTTGCCCTCGCGAATGAGACAGCGGTGCCCGCACGCCACGCAGCGCAGCGAACCGTTGCCTTCGTCTATGACCAACTCGTCGGCGGCCGCCATCGTGCGCTCCGCCAAAAACTGTCGAATGCCCATTTGCGTAGCCACGTTGAATTCCTTTGTTTGCAACTGAAACCGTTGAATCTAAAGGAATTATAGCATGCCAAATGTAACCCCGAATTCCCATTCGGGGTCTTTGGGATCAGGTGCAGTGCCACGAAGAAAAAGCAAAAGACCCCGAATGGGAATTCGGGGTTACATTAACCCTCGGGCAACTCGATCAGGATGTCCCCGTTTTCCACCTTCACGTTGTAGCGCACGATGCCGTCGTTGGGTGGGGCACTGTTGGGGCACATGTCGAACGTCCATCCGTGCCACGGACACATCACCATCGTCCCCGTCACATACCCCTCCGACAACGGAGCGCCCGCATGCGGACACGCATCGCTGATGGCGTAGAACGTGCCGCCGATGTTAAACACCGCCACCGGTTCGTTGCAGCACTCGACAACAAGACTCTTTCCCGGCGGGATGTCCTTTTCCGTCGCAACCTTCACGAACTCCGGCATCTGAATTCTCTCCTGGGAAGATTTCTTCTCAAAACGTTGCCTTGCGAAGTCTAGTTTCCCGCTATAGCGGTTTCAACCCTCTCCAAGCCGCTTCCATTTTGGAATACCGTTTTCCCTCGCAGTGTTTACCCGACAGCACACTCCCTATTTCCACTGGGAATACGAAGGTTCAGGTACGTCAAGAATTTCCTAAGGAGCCCATCCATGCCATTTGAATTGCCTCCTCTCCCCTACCCGTTTGCCGCGCTCGAACCCCACATCGACGCGAAGACCATGGAAATCCACCACGACAAGCACCACGCCGCCTACGTCAACAACGCCAACGCGGCCTTGGCCGGCACCGAGTGGGAAAAGAAGGACGTTAATATCGTCCTCAAGAACATCAAGAATATCCCCGAAGACGTTCGCCAGAAGGTCATCAACAACGCCGGCGGCCACGCCAACCACACCTTCTTCTGGGAGATCATGGGACCCGGCAAGGGCGGCGAACCTACCGGCGACATCGCCGACGCCATCCGCGGCACCTTCGGCAGCTTCGCCACCTTCAAGGAGAAGTTCGGCGCCGAAGCCACCACGCGTTTCGGCAGCGGCTGGGCCTGGCTCTGCCTCGGCCAGGATAAGAAGCTGAGCCTCTTCAGCACCGCCAACCAGGACTCCCCCATCATGCAACACCTCACCCCGCTCGTCGGCCTCGACGTGTGGGAACACGCCTACTACCTGACCTACCAGAACCGCCGCCCCGACTACATCACCGCCTGGTGGAACGTGGTCAACTGGGACAAGGTCAACGAGATTCTGAAAAGCGCGCAGTAAACTGCCTTTCTGGAAAGACATATGGCGCCGCATGTCTGTGCGGCGCCATATTTGCGTGTCATTATATAAGGAAATAGCAAACCATAATTGTGCGGAAGCGTTTCGCGCCAAGAAAACAATTTCAGAACCGGGATGGAATCTCCTGGGGAACCCAAGCCGGCTTTATGGCCTGGGGATGCCTTGTTTTATGGACCGGATGGAGGCGTGAGCCCTCACCCCGTCCCTGTTCCAAAAGGTGAGGGAGAAAGGCGCAGCACAAAGGTCAGGCGTTATCGCATAGAGAGGACGGTATAGCGCATATTGAGTACTTCGCCTATGTGTCTGTGTCCACACCCAAAATAATACATTGACAAAACTTGTAAGTTGTATTACCTTAGGAATGCCTTGATGGTGTCTATGGGTTGTGTCGTGGGCATCTACTACGCAAGGCATCACCGCACCATGTTTTGGGGAACAAAGATGAAACGTATTGTTACATGGATTGCTGTGTCTGCCCTCGCCGCACTGTGGCCTTTATTGCCGGCTGCCGCCTTGGAGGGATGGAACTGGGAATACCACGAGAATTGGCACGTTGATGACCTTACTGGGCACACTGGTCATTTTCCATTGTATACTAACGGCGGCATCTGTTCAGCTTCCGACGAACTCGGAGGTATCGGGGTAGCCTACATTACCCCTAATGTAACGGCTGAGCGATGGGAGGTGTGGTATAAACACTCTAGCGGCACTTCTTGTAAGTTAGGGAATATGCCCTGGGCTTCCGAAGTGTTTGGACATATGCCCGTCCCCAACTATGATATGGTTGGTCCCATTAACCCTGCGGTTGCCATTTCATTTGTGGCGGATCTTTGTGGCGAATCTCTCAAGAAAGCGGTAATTGCTGTAGCGGCCGGATACGCCGACCAAGTCGATGGCGATACTGCTGATATCGTACAGGTTGTAAAGCTGTTTGCGTTCGATCTTGAGTTTGACGAAGAAATGGACTTCGAGGCATTCAACGCTCTGAATTCAGAAGTTTATGGCCCTGAGGCGGACGGCGCATTCGGATGGACAATCAAATACACAGAGGGAATCGAGTCCATCATGAACCGCATGGGAAAGTACGTGGTTGCCGTCGGTACCGCCTATGAGCTTAATACGGTCGCGATCGCGGTCAAAGAGATGAAGGATTCCGACGTTAAGATAGACAATGCTTGGATAAATCAGACAACCGGCTACAGTATTATGAAGGGTTGCTCGGTTGCTTTTGTTACTGACCCCGTTACAGGCGACGTTACTGTCGAGGAGACGGATCTGTGGCAAACACCGGATGGTGGAATGTTCAACGCCGATAAAATAGCCATACATAAGCACCTTTTCGGAGATGCCGAAATAGATCTCACCTGGGTCGCCGGCGGGAATCTCTATTTTCTGGGTGGTGGAGCGACGGATCCCTGCGAAAAGTCGAGCGTACAGTGGCTCTCGGAACCTGCGTTTGCAGGCAGCGGCGATATCTCCGATTACTGGATGGCGAAGGACAGCTTGACAGTCCCTGGATACCCAAGTATCCCCTTTGGCCCAAGTTTTGCCTGGAAAACTAGTGGCCCGAATAATACCAACGGGTACGCACGTAAGTACCGTGACTATGCAACCTGTACATGGGTTACCCAGACAGTGACAGGCACAGGCGATTGGCGCCTATGTGGGTTCGCCCTGAATGCTAGCCTAGCGCCGGGTAATGGAAGAGAGAACTACCTTTACGTTCGCGACTACGATTCCGAACACGATCCGCAAATGGGAGAGAAATTCTGGTGGTCGCAGTCACCTACGAATCTTCCTGCAAACACGCCGGCAACAAGCCAGTGGGTCGCACCGGCAGGTGTTTCATCTTGTGCCTTCCAGAATCCTCTCCAGGTTTCCGGGAACAACGTCTTTGTTGTTACCACGGCCCCCATGACGACACCGCCGTATGGAGAGTTGGTTATTCGTACGGGGCCGCTGCCGGTAGAATAGAATGACGCAAGGTGGCAATCTGTAAATCGCAGTAGGGCCGAATCCCATA
>JAVEWL010000169.1:0-6976 GCA_034004565.1 FCB group bacterium
CGCTGTCGGCGATGCGGCGCTGCTTCACGAAGGTTTGCAGCGCGCCGGTAACGTCTTCGACCGGGCCGACGAGAAACTGGCACAGGTCGGTGATGTGCGCGCCGATGTCGCCGAGGGCGCCGGAGCCGGTGTGAACCTTCTTCAGGCGCCAGACCATCGGGAAGTCGGGGTCGACGATCCAGTCCTGCTGGTAGGCCGCGCGGAAATGGTGGATGCGGCCGAGCGCGCCTTTGTCGATCATCTGCTTGATGCTCTGGATGGCGGGGGCGAAGCGGTACGAGAAGCCGCACATGTTCTTCACGCCGGCCTTTTCGACGGCCTTGACCATGGCTTCGGCTTCCTTGACCGTGTTGGACAAGGGCTTCTCGCAGATGATGTGCTTGCCGGCCTTGGCGGCTTCGATGGCGATGATGGGATGCAGGAAGTTCGGCGTGCAGATGTCGATGATGTCGATGTCGGGCCGGTTGACGGTTTCTTTCCAGTCGGTGCTGGTCTCTTCCCACCCGTACTTCTCGGCGACCGCGACTTCCTCGTCGAACTTGCCGACAAGGACTTTCATGACCGGCTTAACGGGCAGGTCGAAGAACATATCGACCTTGCGCCATGCGTTGCTGTGGGTCTTGCCCATGAACTGCGCGCCGATGAGCGCGACATTGACGGTTTTCTTAGCCATTTTCGTTTCTCCTCCACCTTCCACATTGCTCGACCATTGTGAGCCAGAGCTATTATAGGCACGGGTGGGAGCTTTGCCAAGCAAAACAGGAATTGCGCGGCAGGGCATGGATGAGTGGGGAGGAAAGATCACCACAAAGACTCGAAGACACAAAGAACTGCAACCACGAATAAACGCGAATTCACGCGAATGACTGCCCCCAATGCACTCTTTTCCCAATTGCACTTGGTAATGGGATTGTCTTCAAAGCTGAGCGTTGGAACTTCTGTGTGGGGCAGCCGAGGGCGGCTGCCCCACACTGAAAACGTCAACCGGGCGAAGTACAACTTGGTAACGAGCGCATTGGGGGCAGTCATTCGCGTGAATTCGCGTTTATTCGTGGTTGCAGTTCTTTGTGTCTTCGAGTCTTGGTGGTGATCTTCAGTTTTCCTGCTTTTCAGTCTGTGGGCGATTAGCGGTACAATGGTGGCTCGGTGTTCGACCGCGGGGTTGGGCATCCTTTGGCACACGTTCTGGAGAATTTGCATGCTTAGGTCATTTGCGTTGGCCGTTGCGCTTGTTTGCTCGCTTGCGGCAGAGGCGGCGCCCAAGGCCGTTATCGAGATCAATCCGGAGAACTGGTACGTGCGCAAGGGCGCGATGGGCGCGCTGAAAGGCCTGTCGCTCACGCGGGGCTATGCGCCGTTCCCGGTGTTCTTCGAAGGATGGAAATCCGAGCCGCAAGGCGACGCCACGGTGTACGAGTGGGATTTTGGCGACGAGTCGAAAAAGGCGCAGGGCTTTTGCGGTGCGCACGTCTATGAGAAGCCGGGCAAGTATACGGTCACGCTGAAAGTGACGGACGGCGCGGGCGCATCCGCTACGGAGAAGGTCGAGATCGAGGTGCTCCAGCCGGACGGGAAGACGTATTACGTTGACTTCGAGAAGGGCGATGACGCCAATGACGGGCAGTCTCCCGAGAAGCCCTGGAAGAACGTTGGCAAGGCGCTGGGCGGCATGTGTGAGGCGACGTATGGCCCGGGGGACCGCATTCTGTTGAAACGCGGACAGACCTTTCCGCTGAATGCGGGGCGTCTCAAGCCGGGGCACGGCAAGTATCGCTTCGGCTATTCGTTTGCCACATACGGCGAGGGCGAGCGGCCCATCATCAAGCACACGGCCGGGACGGAAGGTCCGCTGCTGGAATTCAGCGCGCCGGAAGCGGCGCACATCGGCTTCGTGGACCTGGTGTTCGACGGCACGGGGTCGGACGGGCGGCGCGACACGATTTTCGCGTGCCGGGCGGGGGCGGCGAACCTGCTGTTCCTGCGCTGCGGCTTCCGCGGCGGCCACCAGCACCTGGGCTTCAACGGTCCTTCGGAACCGGAGAAGAAGCCGCTCAACGGAGCCTTCGTGATCGGGTGCGACGGGAAGGATTCGCGCGACATTTCGATCTACTGCAAGGGCAAACGCCTCGCCATCATGGACAACACCTGGGAAGATTCGGGCGACCACATCGTCTACGGAAGCTGGTTCCAGGGCGGGATCTTCTCGGGCAACAAGTTCCTGCGTCCGTCGTTCGGCAAGACCTGCGTGCGAATTTCGGGAGGGTCGCTGTCGTTCGAGCGGCCCACGCAGTATGTGATGGTTCGCGACAATGTGTTCGAGGGCTGGATCGACCCGAACAAGGGACGTAACGGCACCAACGGACAGCGCTGGAACTACACGCTGTGCACGGTATCGCCCAACCGCCCCGGCAATGAACTGATCCAGCACATCCGCTGGGAGAATAACACGGTAAAGGGCTTCGAGACGGCGCTGCAGATGGGTGCCTGCGAGGACCTGATCGTTCGCAACAACACCTTCGAGGCGCAGGGCGGCAATGCGGCCTCGCCCCGCTTCAAGTTCGGCAGCGAATACGAGGAGACGCCGATCAGAGGCGTGCGCTTCGTGAACAACACGGTCATCAGCGACGAGACCCGCACGGGCGTGAAGGGCACGGGCTCGATCTTCGCGTTGATGGACTATCGCGGGCAGGGCCGCCACGAGGGCATCGTCATCAAGAACAACAAGATCGCCTTCCGCAACGGCGTCGCGACGGTGTACTGGTTCCAGAGCAAGAACCCGGAGAAGCGGGCCCAGGCCGCGATAAGCGACAACATATACGAAGGCTTCAATCCGGCGGTGGACAAAGTGGTCAAGCTAAGCGGCGACTACCAGACGGCGGGGCACGAGATTACGATCAATGAACTGACACCGTAAAAGACAATCAGCCGCAAGAGAACGCAAAGAGCGCAAAGAATGTCCTTCTTTGCGCTCTTTGCGTTCTCTTGCGGCTAAACGGCAGGAAAAAAGGATGGCGGAGAGACCGGGATTCGAACCCGGGGTACGAGTTTAAGCCCGTACAACGCCTTAGCAGGGCGCCACCTTCAGCCACTCGGTCATCTCTCCGCAAGCGGCCCATATACGTTAGCATGTAGCCGCGCGTGGTGCAAGTTGTCAGGAAGTTTGCGGGGCTGTGGGCTCCGCGGACAGCCCGCCGACGGCGTCGTCGCGGGTCGGACGAATGTCGAACAAGCGCGAGAATTGACTGATTTCAAACACTTGCTTCACAAAGGGCGAAAGCCCGCACAGGCGCAAGGGCAACTGCTTCTCGCGCAGGGCATTACCGAAACGCAGCATGGCCTGGAGGCCGAGGCTGCCGATGTATTCGACGCGGGACAAATCAACCACTACCGGAGTCTCGAGCGCCGCGGCCATGGCCAGCAGGGCGCGCTCCGACTCCGGAGCAGCGACGGCATCAAACTGCCCGTTGAGGCAGACGACGCAAATCTCTTTCTCTTGGAGTCGTTCTATCTTCAAAGTACTCACCGAAAAACCGCCTTTCGCGGCACTACCGTTCATTTCCTTCGACAGGCATACCTGTCGAGTCTCACTTTCTCTTCTAATGCCTATACCAACAGCGGGGGCTATGCGCATGTTCCCGCGTGGCGCGTATCTAGTCGGAAATTTCCATGGGGCCGAACACCGGCACGCCCATGCCTTCCTTGTCGGTCAGGTTGCAATAGGGGTCGAAACCGCGGCCGTACCACAGCTTCGCGCCCGCCGGCGCCTCGCTCAGCCATACGATGACCGTGTTCGGGTCTACGGGGCTGATCTCCGCGTCGTAGACGTTCGGCAGCGGATTGCCTTCGGCGTCGCTGACGCTGAAGCCAGCCACACGTCCGTCGGATTTGAGCCCGCCGTTGACGCCGGAGAAGGTCACCAGCAGTCGCATGCCAAAAGGCGAGCCGTTGCGCTTCGCCGACACGGGGCGCGGACCGTTCTGCACGGTGCCGGCCTTGAACAGGTCGCGCGCGGCGATCCTGGCGAATTGTGTGCCGAGCACCTTCAGGCCCTGTGTGCCGATGTGAATGCCATCGTCCAGCGACAGGTTGATCGACGTGACCATCGCGCTGTGCGGGATCTGGCTCTCGCAGTCGAGCTGAACCTGCTGCGCCCGGTTCCAGTCCTTCGCGTCCGCCGGATTCGTGAAGCGGCCGATCTGGACGTAGTAGAACGGAAGTTCGGCATTCCCGAAATCGGTCCGCATCGACTGCACGATATTCTTGAACAGGTCCGCGAAGATCGGGGCCGCGTCCGGGTTCGCGTCGGATTCGCCTTGGTACCACAGGACGCCGCGCACCTTGCCGCCGACGGCCTGGAAACGTCGATACATGCTACCGTACAACGAACGGCCGCCTTCGTCACGCTTGGCCGGGTCCCACTGGCCCATCGAGGTGCCGCCGTGCGCGCAGGCCACGAGGCCGACGGGGCGTCCGGTCAGGCGCGAAAGCTCCACGGCGAAGGGCAGGCCCAGGCCCGCGCCCTTGGTCCAATTGGTCACATTGGCGACGAGGCCCTGACGCTTGGCGTCGTCCTCGATGCCGTTGTGAACCACGTCGGCGGATTCTTCAAGCCGGTGGATGGGCTCTTCGGCGATGCGCCAGGTGTCGTTCATGGCGAAGACGTTAACCTGGTCCGAGGGCGGCGTCACGTCGACATTGTTGCCGACGCCCTGCATGTTGGACTGTCCCGCCAGTATCCACAGATCGCCCACGAGCACGTGATCGACGGCCTTCTTCGCCAGGTCCTGCCCCTGCGCGTCGCGCGCCCGCAACTCGATCGTGTAGGGTCCACCGGCGGGAACGGCATCAAAGTGGGCCGTCCACTTGCCGGCTTCGGGGCTCGCGCAATCGGCCCAGTCGCGCAGCGTCTCGGCGCCGCGCTGGATGCGCGCCTGCACCGTTGCGTCCGCCGCCTCGACACGACCGGCCAAATCCAGGGCGGCCTGACCCGCATCGTCGCACTGCACCACTTGGTACGGCACCAGGCCCGATTCCACGAAGAGGATATCGGCGGCATCGGCGCGTTGCGTGCCTGCGGCGGCGAGGACGGCGGTAAGATAGGTAATCCAGCGGTGAGACGCGGTCATCTTTCTTTCTCCTTCGTGCATACGGTAAGACCCGGCACGATTGTGCGGAAACGGCCTGCGCAGGTCAAACGGGAATTTCAGCAAGAAATCCTCCGCTTTGGCCGATAACAGGTCGGAGTCATTGGACTTGTGGGCGCTTGGCCGCTGCCGGGCGCCGCCCATGCTGCGCCTTAATCGTGTTTATTGTTTTTATGGTATGCATTGACAGCCAAGTCCCCATCGGGTATCGTTGCGCTGGGGGTTCTATTTTGCCGGCTGCGATGAGATCGTCTCAATTGGAGTGGGTTGATGCGAGGGAATAAGTGTCTTGGGGGGTGGACGCGCGGTATTGCCTTATTGGGGTTCAGCCTGCTGTTGGCGTTCAAGGCCCACGCGGCACCCGTTTTTGGCAAGGAATACACGCTATACCAGCCGGACGGCGCGCCCGTCCAGGTGCGGATCTGGGGTGACGAGTTCTATCAGCACATCGAGTCGCTGGACGGCTACACCCTGATTCCCGATCCGCGGACCCGTGAGATCTGCTATGCCAAACCCACGGCGGACCGCTCGGATATTGAATCGACGGGGCTTCGGGTGGGGGCAAAGGGGCTGCTCAAGCTGGGGATTACTCCTCACATACGCCCGGCCCGGAAAGTCATTGAAGCTCAGGTGGCGGAGGCCCGCGCCTCGATCGCGGGCCCGCTCAAGTCGGCCGGCGGGCCCAAGGCGGCTCCCACGACCGGGCCGGTCGCGGGAATCTGCATCATCGTCGATTTCAGCGATTCTCCGGGCACGATCACGCGCACGGAGGTCAACAACTTCTGCAACCAGGAGGGCTACACGGGTTACGGCAACAACGGGTCCGTGCGGGACTATTATTTGTCGGTTTCGGGCAACCTGCTGAATTACACGAACTACGTGCATACGTTCAGCGGCCCGGGCGGCTACTTCCGCGCACCGAAGCCGAAGAGCTATTACGACGATCCCTCGGTGCCCCAGGGCACGCGCGCGGTTGAGTTGATCACTGCGGCGCTCAACGCCATGAACGGGACGGTCAACTTCGCCCAGTACGACGGCGATGGAGACGGCTACGTCGATGCGGTGAACTGCTTTTACGCGGGCTACCGGACAAGCGAGTGGGCAACGGGCCTGTGGCCGCACCAAGGCGGTATGACCTGGCACGCGGACGGAGTCACCGTGAATGCATATCAGATTACCGACATGAGCGACGAACTGACTATTGCCACATTCTGCCACGAAAACGGTCACCTCGTGATGGATTGGCCGGATCTGTACGACTACGACTTCGACTCGAACGGTGTCGGCAACTTTTGCCTGATGGGTTACGGCGGCGCCGAGAAGAATCCCGTGCAGCCTTGCGCGCCGCTTAAGATCCAAGCAAATTGGGGCACGACGGTAAACCTGATCGGGGGACAGAACGGACTGTCGAGCACGGCCGGCAGCAACGTCTTCTATCGGTTCGACAACCCGAACAATGCCGCCGAAAGCTTCCTGGTCGAAAACCGGCAGACGACGGGCCGCGACGCGAGCCTGCCGGATTCGGGGCTGGCCATCTGGCATGTGGACACCGACGGCAGCAACGACTGGAACGAGCAACTGCCGACACGCCATTATCTGGTCACGCTGGTGCAGGCGGACGGGGAATGGCATCTCGAGCACGACATGAACTACGGCGACGCGAACGACCTGTGGGGCACGCCGTACAAGTCGGCGTTTGGCGCCACGTCGAATCCGAACTCGAACTGGTGGAGCGGGATGCCTTCGGATTTCGAACTCTCGAATATCAGCGCGCCGGGCGCCACGATGACCTTTGACTTCACCCAGCCGAACCTGCAAGTCTTGCCGGTGAT